>JAUVPT010000021.1 GCA_030598525.1 Gemmatimonadota bacterium | reverse complement strand
GTCGGCAGCCGAAGCTCCTCCGGACGGTCACACGCCGTGAAAGTGGCGACGGCGGCCACGAACACCGCGAGGTTGGCTGTGTGCACTTTCCTCACGGCGCGAGCTTCTCCGCGACTCTGTTGGCCAGGGTAGCCAGGAGCGAACCCGAATCTGACGTACCCGGATCGCCAATGAACTCACCCAGCCACAGCACGTCGGATCGCCGGATGTCGATCATGGCAGCCAGCAGGTACGCCCGCTGGGCAGGTGCCACCGCGTCTCCACCGGCGTAGGCCACTTCCGAGCCGGAACGTGCCTCGTCCGTGGATTCCGTCTCCACGGTCAGCCGGATGGGAACCACCACGTATCGGGTGTCAAAGAGCGCCGCCAGGGTACGCAGCTCCGAATGAAGTGGCTCGGGAATGTATTTCCGGTCCTCGATCGGCACGAGCAGCGGACTGTACGCCATACGGTCCGGCTTGATGTCGAGCGACGGATTGCGCTCCATCGTCCGGCGGAGTTCCGACGGCAGGACCCAGTCCTCGGCCGAGCGCCTCTCCCCGAACGCGAACTCGAGCTCGGCGTCCATGGCCCGCAGGGCGTCCTCCTCCGTGCGCGCCATCCCGGGCCAGCTTCCATCGTCCAGGGGGAAAGTGGATTGCACGGGCACCAGGACCACAGTGGTACCGTTCGGGAAATGCGGCATGGACGCGTTCTGCTCGGTCTCTTCCTGCCCCGTCGCGTCCGCCGGGCTCGCGAGGGCTATGCCCAGGGCGGCGCAGGCCACCAGGCCCAGTCGGCCGCCATTGTTCGATCGGATCGTATTCATAATACGCGTGGTTACACCCGGAAGTGGAAAAGGTACCCCGAATCAGGGCGCGTCGGCCGGAATGAGCCGCAGGCCGATCACAGCCAGGATCACGCCCGAGACGGCAAACACGGATGCCAGGCCGGGCTTCGACACCGCGACCAGGGTCAACGAGGCGAACACCGCCGTGAGACCGAGCATCATCGTGGTCAGGCCGACGAGACGTCGGAGGTGCGGTTTCTCACTCATTCTTGCCTCCAGGCTGCGCCGCGCCGGCACCTTCGGCACAAGCAGCGATCTCGTCCTCGATTTCCTGGCGGGTCAGCGTATGATCGCTTCGTTTTGCCAGGGCGAATACCGCGTCGCACAGGGCCTTGTCCTTCGGATCGTGGCCGTGCTCGTGCAGCCAGAAGCGGACGTTGCTGAGTCCTGAGACGGGAGAGACCTCGATCTTCTGCTCCAGTCCGAACAGGGACGCTGGTACACCGCTGTACACGCGGTCGACCAGCCACGCGTCTCCCATATTCATGGCCTTGATGATCGCGGAAGCGTGCACCCCTGTGCCGGTCCGGAAGGCGTCGCTTCCGACGACCGGATACGAGTGAGGAATCTCGATCCCGCAAATCTCCGCGGCCAGGCCGCAGTATGCGGGCAACCGGGTCAGATCGACATCGTGCATGTCAAGAAGCTTGAGATTCACCAGGAGAAGGTCCATGGCGGTATTCCCGACCCGTTCGCCGATCCCGAGAGCCGTGCCATGAACGCGATCGGCGCCTTCCTCGATCGCCGCGAGCGCGTTGGGCATCGCCAATCCTCGGTCCCGGTGCCCGTGCCAGTCGATCTTCACGTCTTCGCCCGTGTCGAAAATGACCTTGCGGACGAATCGCACCAGCTGCCTCACTCCGAACGGGGTCGAGTGGCCCACGGTGTCGGCGATGCAAATGCGCCGAGCGCCGCACTCGATCGCCGTCGTGTAGAGAGCCTTCAGCGTCTGCGGACGCGACCGGGTCGTATCCTCGGTCACGTACATCACGTCCAGCCCTTCCTCCGCGGCGAACGTGACCGCCTCTGCCGTGGTGCGCAGCAGCATCTCCAGTCCCCAGCCTTCGGCGTACTGCCGAATCGGGGAGCACCCGATGAAGGCGCCCACCTCCATCTGGATCCCGGTGGCCTGGGCGACGTCCACGATGGGTGCGATATCCGCCTTCACGGTACGTGCGGCACAGTTGGGAGCGATCGGAAGGCCCTGCTCGGCAATCTCTCCGGCGAGCGCCAGAACCGCTTCCCGGGCCCTCGGCCCCGCTGCCGGGAGACCGATGTCCGCTGCATGGATCCCCATCTCGGCGATGAGGTGCAGCATCTCGATCTTGCGCCCGATCGGCGGGTCCTTGACCGTCGGATTCTGGAGGCCGTCCCGCAGCGTCTCGTCGTTCAGCTCGACGTGCGCTCCCGCATAGGCGAAACTGCCGGGTAGCCGGTTCCAGTCGTAGATCAGGTCGTTGGGGTCCACACGCTCCTCCGGGTCCGGTCGGCGCCGATGGCACCGCTCGATCAGTCCAACGCGTCGATTACCGTATCATCTCCCACGGATGCCGTGCCCGTCAGTCCACGGGCCGTGACGTGATCGCCGATCAACGAATCGTGAACGTCGCACCCCTCGAGCACGCTGTTCTCTCCCACGATGCTGTCGCGCACGCGTCCGCCCCGGATCGTCGACCCGGACCCAATGCTGACGTTGGGTCCGATGACCGTGTCTTCGAGCACCACGTCCGGCGCCACGCACACCGGTGGGACCATGCGAACTCCCTCGACGGGCTCCGGTTCGCGCGCTCCGCCTGAGAGGAGGACCTCCCGGTTCGTCTCGAGGAGAGTCTCGGGCTTTCCGCAGTCCCACCAGTGATCGACCTCCGTCGTCAGGAGGCGGGCTCCGTGGTCGATCATGTACTGGAACGCGTCGGTGAGGAACCACTCGCCCAGCTTCGGTGGCCCCGCCATCACGTGCGAGATGCCCTCGAACATCAACTGCCAATCCCGCAAGTAGTAGAGGCCGATGTTGGCCAGGCGGGAAATCGGCTCGGACGGTTTTTCGACGATCCGAACCATGTGACCGTTTTCGTCCGTGACGATCACGCCGAATCGCTGGTAGTCCTCGACCTCCTTGGCCCAGATGATCCCATCGAGGTCGGGCATCTCCTGGATGAGCCCGAGGTCCGCGTCGAACAGCGTGTCCACGAACACGATCAGGACGGGACCGTCCACGTAGGGCTCAGCCAACCGGATGGCGTCGGCCGTGCCCAGCTGCTGCTCCTGGGGCACGGCCCGAAATGACAGATCCGGGTGCTCCTCGGCGAGCCAGTCCTCGATGGTGGGAGCCAGATGACCCGTGATCCCGATGATCTCATCGACTCCGACTTCCTCGAGCTGACGGAGTACATAGTCGAGCACGGGGCGGTTCGCGACCCTCAAAAGGGGCTTGGGACGCGTGTGCGTATGCGGGCGGAGCCTGGTTCCTTTTCCCGCCAGGGGAAGTATGGCTTGCATGCGGCCTTCTCAGAGGTTCTCATCCGTGGGTGGAATTCCCGGAACGTAAAGAGGATTCCACGAACAGGGCAACATCTTGCGCCGCCGCGCTCCACCGGCGCCGCACCGGATTGGACCGACATGACGACCACTTCTTCCAACCATGCGGGACGACCCGCCAGCGCTGAACCCGTGGACACCCGCTCCCGCGGAGGCCCGGACGGACGCCTTTATACGGCATCGTTCGCCGCAGTCTGGGATCGCGTATTGGAGGAGATTCGCGCTCGCAGCCGCTGGGACCTCGTGCATCACGACGAGGAGCTGGGACTGATCACGGTTCAATGCCGCGGCTTCCTGTCTGCCGGCGCCAGCCTTCTCACCGTATGGGTGAGCCTGGACGACAACGGGTTGACGCGCCTGGACCTGCGCTCCGTGCCCGAAACACGTCGGGACCTGGGCGCCGGCGAGCGCCGCGTACGAGAACTGCTGAGCCGCCTGGACCACGCCCTGGGACCCGGCGCACGCGTGAGCCTCTGAGCCCTACCTGGCACGTCCGCCGCGCAGAGCGTGCTCGTATTCCGATCGCTCGATTACCGCGGCGGCCGTCAGGTCTCCCGTCACGTTGACGGCCGTCCGGCACATGTCGAGAATCCTGTCGACCCCCAGGATCATGGCAATACCGGCCGCCGGATCGATGCCCGATCCGGCCAGCACGCCCTCCAGGACGACCACGAGGATGATGATCCCCGCAGAGGGGACGCCGGCTGCCCCGATGGACGCAAGCGTCGCCGTCAGCACGATTCCGAACTGGGCGACCAGTGAAATGTCGCCGATCAGGACCTGTGCGATGAACATGGTGGCGACGGCCTGATACAGGGCGGTACCGTCCATGTTGATCGTGGCGCCGAGGGGCAGGACGAAGCTCGACACCTCCTTCTCGATTGTCAGCACGTCCTCCGCCGTTTCCATGGTGAGAGGCAGCGTGGCATTGGAACTCGAGGTCGAGAAGGCGATCAGCTGCACTCCCCTGATCTTACGGTAGAACGTGAGCGGGGCCCGCCGGGCCAGCAGTTTGAGGGCCACGGAGTAGGTGATCGCGAGGTGCAGGGCGAGTCCGACCAGAACCGTGACGACGTACACGAGCAGACTGCCGAGCACATCGAGGCCGAATCGGGCGATGACCGCGCCGATCAGGGCAAACACGGCGTACGGCGCCAGCTTCATGATCCAGTGGATCATGACCATGCAGGCTTCGTTGAGCCCGTCGAAGAAGCCGACGATATGGTCCCGCCGCTCCTTCGGGAGCGCCGAGACGGCGGCGCCAAGGAAGATGGCGAAGAAGATGATCGGGAGCATGTCGCCGCCCGCCAATGCCGCCACGGGGTTCCGCGGGATCATGTTCAGCAGCACGTCCGCGAGACCGGGGGCCTCCTGGGCCATCTCGACCCGGCTCGCGCTTTCCGCCATGTAGTTCGAGCGCAGGGCCTCGAGCCCCTCCGGGCTCATGCCGCTGCCCGGGCGGATCACGTTCGACAGGAGAAGGCCTATGGTCACGGCGATCGCAGTCGTGGCCATGTAGTATACGATCGTCTTGCTTCCGATCCTCCCCAGCTTGGTGATGTCACCCAGGCTTGCCGTGCCGACGATCAGGCTCGCGAAGACGAGAGGCACCACGACCATCGTGATCAGACGGATCCAGGCCGTGCCGATCGGTTCGATCGACACCAGGAGGCGGGTCAACGGGTCGATGTCGAGGATGTTCGCCACAAGGCCGGCGAGCACGCCGAGAATCAACGCGATGGTGATCTTCGTATAGAGCTGCATGGCGAACGCTTTGTAGGTGAACCCGGTCCGCCCGTGTGGCGGTTGCCCAAGATAGGAAGCCCCGGCTGGCGGTGACAGGTCTCACGACCATCGGTACTTTGAGGACCGTACGGAGGCCCCTGACCGGCATGAACGACAGATGACCGAATCATACAACAGCGTCAGGCTCTCATTCCGCGCGGTGTTCGCACACGGCGTGGTCGGCGTCGGACTGAGCGCGGCCCTGCTGGCCTGCGGCGAGCCGGAGGAACCGGCGCGCTCGTCGGAGACCGCGCCGCCCGCCGAACGACTGCAGGCTGAACCTGTTTCTGGGGCGGTGTATCACACGGAGCTCACCTTCGTGGGCCGGGGCGCCGACCCGTCCCTGCTGCACCTTCGATTCGACAACCGTACCGACTCGGCGTCGATTCACCTGCGCTACCGTGGATGGTTCGGCGGCGACGAGTGGCGCGAGATCCTCGATCAGGTCGATTCCCTCCCGGTCCCCAGGGCCGCCTGGCGCATTCTCCCGACCGGACCGGTGCGCATCGTCGCAGGGGAAGGCGGGGAACCGTCCTCCGTTATTCTCGAACTTGCCGAAGGAAGTCTGCGCCTCGATTCCCGCGGGGCCATCGGCTCGTGGAACAGCAGTACCGGGCAGCGTGAGTCTCTGAGACTCGCGGAGTTACTGGACGAATCGGGAGCGGAGGCGGGCCTCTTGCTCGCCCGGCAGAGGGCGCGCCGGATCGACGAGCCTCGGGGCGTGGGGCCGGGCCAGTATTTCCTGGTGTCGGACACCGCGGGCAACGGACTCCTGATCATGCGAGAAAGCACGTCGCCCGACGCTCCCGTCACGGTGTGGACGTGGTTCGAGGACGCGGAGTCGGAGTGGGATGACGCGCTCGTCCTCACTCTCGCCGCGGCAGACGATTCGCCGGGCCGGTGGTCGTTCGAGCTCCCGGAGGCCGGTCTGCTCGGAGAGCTGCGCGGCGCTGGGCCAGGGCTGAGCGACGGGTCAGCCGGTGACGGGGGGTTCGAGGTGTTCCGGGTCGAAGCGGCCCTGCTCCTCGAGGGTCAGTCGTGGACGATGAGGGGGATCGGCGTCCAGGAGCTCACACTTGAGTGACCTGGCCATGCAGTGGCTGCGCGATACCCTGACGGTTCTGTTCGGGGCCCTCGCCGGCGGCCTCACCAACCGCGTGGCCATCACGATGTTGTTCCACCCGTACGAGCCTCCTCGCATCCTCGGGCGAACCGTCCACTGGCTCCAGGGCGCGGTGCCGAAGAACCAGACCCGCATGGCCCGCACGATCGGAAACACGGTCGGCGACACGCTCCTCACTCCAGCGGACGTCGCGGCGGAGCTCAAGGACGAGCGGCTTCGCGAGGCGTTCGAGGAGCAACTGCACGGACTGGTGCAGGAGCTTCTCGAGGGTGAGAAGCCTGCGATCGGCGACATTCTCCCGGAATCCGCGCTCTCCGAGGTCCGACGGATTCTCGATACGCTGCTCGACTCGGTACGAGACCGGGTCGTCGAGGCCCTTTCTTCGGAGGAGTTCTCGGACGACGCGGCGAGAATTCTGGGCACGCTCGCCGACTCCCTCGAGGACGAATCGCTGGCCGAGTCTCTCGGTGAGGAGCGGATCGCCGCGCTCCGGGGCCAGGCCGGTGAGTGGGTTACGAAGCTGGTCGACTCCGACTCCTTCAACGAGACGGTGCGCAACCACCTGGACCGGGCGGCCGTGCGGCTTCTACGACCGGGGCGCTCGTTCGAAGAGTTGCTTCCGGTCGGGCTCGTGGCGGCCTTCGAGCACGCGATCAGCGACTACTTGCCGCTCGCCATGGAACGCCTCGGTCGGCTGCTCGAGGACCCGGCGGCGCGGGCCCGGGTCGAAGGGGCGATCCACGACCTGCTCGAACGCTTCATGAAGGACCTGCGGTTCCACCAGCGTGTCGTGGCGAAGCTGATCATCACCGAGGAAACGGTAGACAAGGTCATCGATACGCTGGAAGCCGAGGGAGCCGACCGTCTCGGCGACCTGCTGCGCGAAGGTGAGGTGCAGGACGCAATGGCCCGAAGCATCAACGAGGCCATCGTCGATTTCCTCAGGCGGCCCGTGATCGATGTGCTCGGCGTGCCGGGAGATCCGCAGGTCGATAGCGCGTTGGAGTCGATCACTGCGTGGGCGGTGGACGCCGCGCGTGATCCCGAAGTCCGCGAGTTCCTGCTCGACAGGGCCGAGGCGGCGGTGCTCAAGGCCGGGGAACGGAGCTGGGCCGATGTCATTCGCCTGGTCCCGGCGCGACGCGCCGGTGGCTGGATCGCATCCGGTCTTCGTTCGGAAGCCGGTCGCGGACACTTCGCCCGATTCAAGAGCTGGCTGACCGACCGCATCCTCGGTCAGCCGATCGGGTCCCTGGAGCGCTACGGCAGAGAAGGCGCCGCACTCCGCCTCACCGAGTCTCTCGGCGACCCCGTGTGGGAGTGGATTACGAGCAAGGTGCCGGAGGTCGCGGCCAACGTGCGCGTCGCCGACCGGGTGGAGTCCAAGATCCTCGAGTTCCCGATATCCGAACTGGAACGCCTGGTTCGTTCGATCACTGAGAAGGAACTGAACCTGATCGTTCGGTTGGGCTACTTCCTGGGAGCGGGAATCGGCTTCCTGCTCGTGGTGATCCGCCGCTTCACGGGGTAAGGCACCGCTCGCCGAGGAAGGTACGTGCCTTCAGATCAATCGGCGTCCAGTATCTCGCGGGCCTTCAGGTACGCCTCCGACGCCCTCTCCGGTTCGCGCTTGCGATCGTACAGGATGCCAATCGTATACCAGGCCCGACCGTTCCGGGGCTGGATCTCCAGGGCACGTTCCAGCGCCTCGAGCGCCAGGTCGATGTGGCCGAGGCGGTTACACGCTTCCCCGAGGTAGTAATAGGCGGACTCGGACTCCGGATCGAGTCCGATCGCCCTCTCAAGGGATTCGCGGGCCGCGGTGTACAGGCCCTTCCGGAAGAACACGAGGCCGAGGTTGAGGTGGACGTCCGGATCCTCCGGGGCCAGTTGCTGAGCGGTCCGCAGGGTCTCCTCGGCCTGACCGTACCGGCCCAGCGTGCCGAGCACCGCGCCCACGTTGTTCAAGAGCTGGACGTTCTCAGGCTCGAGCTCGAGGGCTGCTTGATACTCCTCGAGAGCACGGGCCGGTTCACCGCGGCTGTCGTACACGTATCCCAGGTTGTTACGAGCCTTGAGGTGGCCGGGGTCGCGGAACAGGACCTCCCGGTATCCCTTCTCCGCTTCCACCAGGCGCCCTTCCTCGGCTGCGGTCCGGGCACGACGATACAAGGTCTCGATCTCCGCCCTGTCCTGAGAAGAAAGCCGGTCGAGCTGGGCATCTGGAATCCCGGCCGGCTCGGCCTCGCCCTCGTCATCCTCCTCGGGATCCGCGTCAGGAGGCGCCTCCGCTTCCTCGACATCATCCTTCACGGACAACGATTCCGGCTCCACATCGGCCTGCGGGGAATCCGCCGTGTCTTCAGGGGGCGTGTTTTCCTCGACCCCGTCTTCCTCGACCGACTTCGCGGCCAGGTCCAACTGAGGGTCCTCCGGATCGACATCCGGCGTCGTCTCGTTCCCGGAGGAAGGTGCCGGAACCTCGCCCCGACCCGTCTGTGGTCCGTGGCCGCCTCCCCGTCTCCTACGCTTCGCCATCCCCACTCCCATTCGTTACGGATTCCCTCACCCAACGCAGGTAGGCGGGTGAACCCTCTGCGACCTCAATGGCCACGAACTCCGGCACTTCGTACGGATGCAGCTCGGCGACCCTGAGCCGCGCGGCCTGCACGCAACTCTCGGTCGTCTTGATCATCGCCAGGGCCTCGGGATCGACCCGCGTCTCACCGTCCCACCGATACACCGAAGTGATCTCCGGGAACACGTTCACGCAGGCGGCGAGACCCTCTTCCACGAGCGCGCGGCCGATGGACTCCAGGGTGTCGGCATCGGGGCCGGTAACGAAGACGACGCGGACCGCCGCCTCAGGCACAGGGCTCCGCCTCCGCCTCCACCAGGCGATAGATCTCTTCGATCCGGTCGGCGTATCGCTGCTCGATCACGCGGCGTTTCACCTTGAGCGTCGGCGTCAGCTCGCCCCCCTCGACGCTGAACTGACTTCCCGTCAGGAGGACCCGCTTCGGGCGCTCGTGTCGAGCGCAGGACGAAACCCGGGAAAAGACTTCGTCGTCCATCAGGCGCTGAAGGTTCGGATCCTCTTCCAGCTCTTCCATATCGGATTCCGATATGGGTCGGCCCGGGAACGCCGCCTTGTAGGCCAGGAAGCTGGGCACCACGAGGGCCAGCAAGAACTTACGCCGATCGCCGAGGAGCACGACCTGCTCGACGTAGGGCGACCGTGCCATCAGCTCCTCGATGGGTTGCGGAGCGATGTTCTTACCGGCGGCCGTAACGAGGAGGTTCTTCTTGCGATCGGTGATCGTCAGGTAGCCGTCCCCGTCCAGCTCTCCTATGTCCCCGGAATGGAACCACCCGTCTTCGCTGATCGCCTCGCGCGTCGCTGCCGGCCGCCCAAAGTAGCCCTTCATGACCTGCGGCCCGCGGATCAGGATCTCACCATCATCCGCGATCCGGATTTCCGTCCCGGCCAGCGGCGGTCCGACGGTGCCGAATCGGAGGTCATCAGGCGGATTCACGTTGGCCACGGGCGATGTCTCGGTGAGTCCGTATCCCTCCAGCACCACCAGTCCACCGGCGTAGAAGAAGCGGGCGATCTCCGCCGACAGGGGCGCGGCTCCACTTACGAAGAAACGCACCCGGCCGCCGGTCCGTTCGTGCAGCTTTCGGAACACGAGCCGGTCGGCCACCCCGTACGCCCCCTCGAGCAAGCGCCCCACCGGCTTGCGGGCTAGCCTGCGCCTGGCTCGTCGGTCGCCGACCCACTTGGCGGCGCGGAACACGACCTTCTTCGCGGCTCCACCTTCCCGGACCGCCAACATCACGGCGTCATAGAACTTCTCGTACAGCCGGGGCACGCCGACCACGAATGTCGGCCCGGTTTCGACCATGTCGCGCGCCACCGTCGTGACGGACCCGGCGTACGCGATTTCCGCCCCCGTGTACCACATCAGGAAATGTCCGGCCAGCCTCTCGAACGCATGCGAGAGAGGCAGCCAGCTCAACACCTTGTCCGTCTCCGCGATCGGAAGCACCATCGCGGCACCGAGGGTGTTGGTGAAGAGGTTGTGGTGAGTGAGCATGACTCCCTTGGGCTCAGCCGTGGTACCCGACGTGTAAATCAGGGTGGCGGTATCCTGGGGTTGAACCGCCGCGGCAGCGTCCGCCCACCCGCGGTCCCGCCACCCGCTCGCCGATCGGCCGGCACGTTCCACCTGCTCGAGCGAGCGCACCTGGATGCCCGCGTGATCGGTACCGGGGTCGTCTTCCGGGGGATCGAACACGAAGACGCGGCTCAGGCGCTCCAGCCGGTCGTGCACCTGCAGTACCTTTGCCAGCTGGTCCCCGTTCTCCACGAAAACTGCCTTCGCCTCCGAGTCCTTCAGGATGTAGAGAACCTGGTCGGCCGGCAGCGTGGGGTAGACGGTCACCACGACGAGGCCCGACATGATGCAGGCCCAGTCCGCGAGAGCCCACTCCATGCGCGTATTGGACAGGATGGCGACGTGATCGCCCGGCTCGAGGTCTCCTCCGAGAAGAGAACACGAGATGTTCCGGACGCGATCCGCGGCCTCTCCGGCGGTCAGGGAACGCCACGTGCCATCGTCCTGGCGGGAGGTCAGCGCCCTGCGGTCGGGGTTGAGATCGAGCCCGTGAAGAAACACGTCCACCAGCGTGCCGGGTCCGAAGTCGAAAGGCCGGGCCGCCTCCCGAATCGGCGGGAGAGCGTTATCCGGCATCGGGTGACGGCGTCTGCTCGGGCGGTTCCTTCTCCGTGTCCTTCATGCTCAGCCGCTCCAGAGTCTCCCTGGCGTGGCTTGCGTGTTTCTCCGAGCCCGGGAGCTCGGCTCCCGACCTGAGGAAGGCGTCCAGGTGAACCGCCGCTTCCGTGTCTCGGCCCCGGTTCAGGTACAGGAAGGCGATTCCGTAGTGTGCGCCGGCGCTGTCCGGATCCTTCTCCAGCGCCCGTTGGTACATCTTGATCGCCTCGTCGGTCATCCCCATGCGGGTGTACACGATCGCCATCTGCTCCAACGTGGCGACGTCCCCCGGGTGCTCGCGGAGTGCCAGCCTCAGCGATGTGAGCGCCTCGTGGTAGCGCTCCTCTGAGGCCAGCTCGAGGCCCTCCCGGTAGTAGTCGGGCCGGCCTTCCTCCCTGCCGCTCGCTCCGGTCAGAAAGCTCCACCAGGGCATCGTCAGCTCTCCTCTCCCGGCTCCACCGCATCCCAGTCGACGAGGGGTGGCGCCGGGGGAATCACGGCGATGTTGTAGGCGAATGCGAAGGCAGCTCCCACCAGGAACCCGTATGCGTAGGCCCACATGGCGCCGATGAAGGCTCCCTCCACGCTGATCGAATAGCCGAAAAGGACTCCCGCCAGCAGACCCGGGTCCGCTCCCCGCCCGAAGACGGCCAACGCGAGCAGTGTCACCATGAAGACGGCAGCGCTGGCCAGCGCACCGGCCGCCATGGCGAACGCTCTCGTCTGAAGGCGCATTCGGCTCGTCCTCGGTTCATGATTGACACGGCCCCGCTCGATCGCGAGAACATTGGCAAAACTAGACGCGCCGTATGGCTGAGGCAACGAAGTCAAAGCCGCGTGTCAGGACCGTCGTGACGCGACGGCCACCCTGTCATCCGACGCGATGACCTCGAGTCCCGCTTCCTGCATCGCCGCGACAGCTCCGGGGCCCGGTGCGACGATCGCGAGACGTCCGAGCGGCCCGAGCGCACTCGCGAACTGCTGGACTCGATCCAGCGGCGGATCCCCGGCCAGTGCAACCGCCCCACAGCGGCCAGGGAGAATGGGCGGGGACTCGCCGTCGGGCACGACGATCCTGCTGACATTGGTGGACCCCGCCGCATGGGCTGGAAGCCCGGCACTGAGCGATACTACTTCCCATCGATCGGCCAGCCCCGCGACTGCATCCGCGATCGCCACCAGTTCGGGCCCGAGAAGCACGTGGCCGCTTCCCCGCGCCAGGTCGAGCACCGCTCCGACCAGCATCGCCGCCTCTTCGGTGGCAGGAATCGGGGATGAGGCGGAGGCTCCCGGCGACTCACGGAACTCCTGCCTCAGCAGGTGCACGGCGCCTTCCTCGATCGGGAATCGTGAATCACACGTCGGGCAGCCGAGAAACCCGCGGGTGACGCGATGCCCGACAGCCTCGTAGACCACGGCCACCATGACCTGGGGCGGTCCGCACACCGGGCAGGCCAGGATTTCAGACAGATCCAGCAGCAGACGTTGCCCCGACCGACGTCAGGAGATGAACTGCGGCGCCGTGACCAGGCGCAGGAACTCCTCACGCGTGCGGTTGTCCGATCGGAACCGGCCGCGCACTGCGCTGGTGATCGTCTTGCTGTTCTGCTTCTCCACCCCGCGCATCATCATGCACAGGTGATAGGCCTCGACCACCACGCCGACGCCGCCAGGCTCCGCGGCTTGCTGGACGGCATCGGCAATCTCGTCGGTCAGTCGCTCCTGGACCTGAAGGCGGCGGGCGAACACTTCCACCAGGCGGGGGATCTTGCTGAGCCCGAGGAGCCTGCCGTCCGGAATGTAGGCCACGTGCACCTTGCCGAAGAACGGGAGCATGTGGTGCTCGCACAGGGAATACAGCTCGATGTCCTTCACCAGCACCATGTTGTCGTGCTGTTCCGTGAAGACGCCGTCGCCGATCGCATCCTCAACCGTGGATCGGTATCCCCGGGTGAGCCACATCATCGCCGTCTCGACACGCTCCGGGGTGCCGGCCAGGCTTTGACGATCGGGATCTTCGCCAAGGCGGCGCAGTTGCTCGCGCACGAGATCGGCGTACGAGACGCCACTCAGATCCGGGCCTTCCGACTGTCCGCTTCCGTCCGTCATGGTGTCGCCTCCACTGTATTCACTGGCCGCGATACTCGACCGAGTTGCGGTCCGTCTCCCAGAGGCGCACGGCGACCAGCTTCACTCCCGGGAGACCACGTTCGAGCCGCCGCCAGATCGCGACAGCCAGGTTCTCGGTCGTGGGGATGATACCCGACAGCCAGTCGACGTCCAGGTTCAGGTTCGCATGATCGACGTCGGCCAGGACCTCTCTTTCCAACAGGAGCTTGAGTCTCTTCAGGTCCATCACGTAGCCGGTATCGGAATCCACATCTCCCTCGACGGTCACCTCGAGGTCGTAGTTGTGGCCGTGCCCCGTGGGATTGTTGCACAGACCGTAGGTTTCCCGGTTTTCGTCGTCCGACAGGGCTGGATTGTGGAGTCGATGTCCGGCGGAGAAATGCACCCGCCGGGTCACGCGGGCGATCGGCATCCTGACTTCCTTTCCGGGCAGACTTTCCGGGCAAAAAAAGGGGCGACCCGCGGATCGCCCCTGAAGGTTGACATGAGGGGGTTTTTGTGAGACCCGTTAGCTACGGTTGACCCTTCCTCCCGGTTCTCCACCTTCCCTCAAGGGGCCTGGCGTCCGCCGGAAGACAAAGGTTCTCACACCCATGTGTTGGCTCAAAAAACACTCCTCACATCCGCCCTCAGGAAACCTAACGGCCCCCCGTATGACGGTCAATCCGCGTCGCGGGTCGCCGGGCTTTCGCCCGAAGCGGGACCCGTCGCAGGCCCGCTACAGGGCGAGCCACGCCCCGGTGATCGCGAACCCCACGATCGCCGCCGTCCCGGCCAGCACGGCATACGGGGCCTGAGTTCTTACGTGCTCGATGTGGTCCGACGCCGACGCCAGGGAGGACACGATCGTGGTGTCGCTGATCGGACTCGCGTGATCGCCGAAGATGCCGCCGGACAGGACAGCGGCGATGAATGGCGTGGGCGGCAATCCCAGAGTCAGCGCGACCGGCACGGCCATCGGGAGCATGATTCCGAACGTCCCCCAGCTGCTGCCGGTGGCGAACGCGATGCCGCCGGCCACGAGGAACAGTATCGGGAGGAGAAGAGGTAGCGGAACGCGCCCTCCCACGATCCCCGCCACGTATTCGCCCGTTCCCATCTCCACCGTGACCGCCGCGAGGGTGATGGCCAGGAGGAGCACCAGCGCCATGCCCGTCAGGGCACCGGCTCCCTGCAGGCTGGCCCGGCTCAGGGCCTCCAGATCGAGCAGGCGCTGCCCCAGGGACAGCACCCATGCGGCGCCTATGGCCGCGACGACAGCCCACAGAACGGACGTGGAACCGGATCCGGCCATGAGATCGCCTTCGCCGGTCACGTACATCGAGACCGGCATCATCAGCACCATTACGGCGATCGGTACCATCATGTTGACCGGGCGCAGGGGCATGCCCTCACGCGGAGGGGGCGCCATGTCCTCGGGATCGGCCAGCGCGACCGAGTGATCCCAGTGCAGTTTGCCTTCCGCCGTGCGTTGCTGGGCGGCCTTCATGGGACCGAGGTCCACCTGCTTGAACGCACTGACGCCGGCCAGGATGAGCGCGGCGATGGCGTAGAAATTCAGCGGGATGGACGCCACGAGCACGGGCACCGGATCCGAGATGCCCAGGGTGGCCAGGATACCCAGGATGTAGGCGCCCCACGCGTTGAACGGGATCAGCACGCAGACCGGGGCGGACGTCGAGTCGATGAGGTAGGCCAGCTTCTCGCGCGACACGCGGTAACGGTCGAACAACGGGCGGCTGATCGATCCGGCCACGAGAACCGTGATGTTGGACTCGATGAAGATGATCACCCCGAGAAACCAGGCCAGGACCTGCGCCTTGCGGCCGTCGTCCACCCAACGCCGCTCTTCTACCCAGCGAACGAATCCCTGTACGCCGCCATTCGCCTCGACAAGGGCGATCAAGGCCCCGATCGAGAAGGTGAACATGATGACGCGGGCATTGCCGGGATCGGTCACCGTCGTCACCGCGGCCTCCACGGCGCCGGCCAGGCCGGCGATGGGATTCCAGCCCAGGATGATCGTCCACCCGATCCAGATTCCGGACGCGAGTGACAGGTACACCTGGCGCGTGTAGATCGCGAGTCCGATCGCGAGCAGCGGCGGCAGCAGAGACAGGGCCCCGAATTCTATGGCTTCCTCCCGTGGCGATGCGTTTCGGCCGTGTCCAAGAAACTGGCTGGCGTCGGGTTCGTCAAACCCTGTCCCACCGTCGCCCGGTCAGCGTCGGGATACCCAGCGGCTTCGGGAATCGTAGAAACGCAGCGACAGTTCCGCACCCTTCGTGATCCCTATCCGCGTCGTCCTGACGAGGGAGAGTGCCGGCACGGGCCTGCCCCCCTCGATCCACACGGGCGGCTCGTCCAGGCGATGACCCTGGAGGTCCGGCCCGATCCCCAGGGCCTGGGCCAGCCGTGCCGGTCCGTTCGTCAACTCATCGCGGCCCCGCCGCAACCGCATGTGAGTCTCGCCGCACGTTGGCTCCAGCGCCCGGATCAGCACGCC
>JAUVPT010000178.1 GCA_030598525.1 Gemmatimonadota bacterium | reverse complement strand
CCCGCCCGCCCGGTACACCCGGAAGCGCGAGGCCGTACAGAGCAGCATACCAATATAGTCTGAGAGCCCGATCGGATTGTACCCGTGGCACTGAGGGAGTGAAACGTGCGAGCTACTCCCGACCTTCGGATCAGGATTACAGGGTCAGGATTCTCTGTGTTCCTCTTCTGACCGGCAAAGTACGGGCAAAGTGGAGATGCAACGATCATCCTCTCTCGAATCATACCGAAGCTTGTTATCACGCCGGTGTTTGTACTTCTTCAATTCTGAGCGGGTCGTCGCAAGCGACGTCCACACCTGGTTTCTCAGAGGCGGGGTGCAATGTACTGGGAGCGTATTCGTCATACCCGGCGTGACGGAGTCGCGAGAGGCATACGACTGGTCCTGGGAGTCCTCTTCCTGACGACCGGAGCCATGAAGCTGGCCGTCCCCCCGCCGGCTTCGGCCCAGGATCTATCTGCGTCCGCTGTCGATCGCTTCCCGGAGCTGGTGCACGAGCACTGGGGTATCGAGGACGGCCTTCCGCTGGGTCATCTGACGGGCGTCGTGTACGCTGAGAGCGGATATCTCTGGCTCTCGAGCTATGATGGGCTGATCCGTTTCGACGGAGCAACATTCTCCGTCTTCAACACCTCCACCAATCCCGAACTACCCACGAACCGGTTCAGTTCCGTACAGGAGGGACCGGACGGCACGATCTGGGCAGCCGCCGAATACGACTATCTCGTTCGATGGCGGGACGGCCGCTTCGATGTCTTTTCCTTACCGGGTGCCCGCGGCGTGTCCTTGGGCAGGCCACAGTTCGACATAGCCGGCTCGCTGTGGCTCCCCACGAATCGTGGCCTGTTCCTGTTCCGAGACGAATTCCTGGAGCCGCTACCCGGAATGTCGATTCCGCTCATCGCGCAGACCCTGTTCTGGGGTTCCGACGGGTCGGTGTGGCTCGGCTCGGACGGGCGCGGCGCTCTGAGGTGGAGTAAAGGCACTGCGCCGTTCGCGACCCGCGGAGATACCGTCGTGGGCTCCTGGGTGACCGAGTTCGGGGAGACGCCCGGCGGAACCCTCCTGATGGGCACGGGCCGTGGTCTTGTGGCCGTGGAAGAGGACCGTTTCGAGCTCATACCTCGACCCGGGGGTGGCGAGATGGTCGTCCGGGCCATTCGGCAGGTATCCCCGGATTCCTTCCTCGTGTTTTCAGATCGCGGGCTCTACGACTTCGTCGACGGCCGCCTGTCTCTGCGGATCCCCGACCTCGAGGCGACTGGGCTGGGACCCGTCATCGTCCTGGACACGCCCGAGGGCAACCGCTGGATGGCTACCGGGCAGGAGATCTACCTGGACGATCGCGAGGTGTTTCACAGCGAGTTTCCGATCGCCGCCCTGGCGTTGGATCGGGAGGGCAGTCTGTGGATGGCGGCCGACGGACTGCACCGGCTGAAACCGTCCATTTTCCGGGTGATCGGTCCGCCGGAGGGTGCCCGGGCGAACGTGTACGCAATTATGCAGGACTCGCGGGGGAGAATCTGGCTGGGCGGGATCGGCGATTACATAGCGATCTATGACTCCGGGTCCATCCGGAAGCTCGAGGACGGGCCAACGCTCGCGCAGACGATCACAGAGGATCGGTCCGGAAACATCTGGGTCGGCCGCATCAACTACGGCGCGTGCGTGCTATCCGGATCGATCTGCTCCGGCTCCGTGCCGTACGTCGCCGGGCACACGGTCAAGGCCATTTTCGAGGACCGGTCGGGGGGACTGTGGTTCGGGACGGATCACGGGGTGTACAGGGATTCCGCCGGGGTCGTCAATCACTGGACCGTCGCCGATGGACTCCCGCACGACTTCGTCCGCGTGTTCCACGAGTCGCGGGACGGTGCCATATGGATGGGTACGAACGGCGGTGGGGTCGCCCGTCTTGCGTATGGACAGATCGAGGCTATCACGACGGCGCATGGACTGTCCAGTGCCCTCGTTCGGGCAATCCACGAGGACGAGCATGGCGTGCTGTGGATCGGTACCGAGGATGCGGGACTGAACCGCTTCCAATTCAGCGGATGGGATCCCGATGCCGGGACCGTCCCGTCACTGGACAGCCTGCAGATCACGGTGATCGGTCGCGAGCACGGGCTGTACGACGAAGGCGTGCACGCGATACTCGACGATGGCCACGGCCGCTACTGGATGAGCACAAACCGGGGTATCTACTGGGTACTGAAAACGGAATTGGACGGTTTTGCGGCGGGGCGCTCCGCAAGTGTGCACTCCATCGCGTATACGGAAAGGCATGGCCTCCGGAATCGTGAGGCGAACGGCGGCACCCAATCCCCTGCAATCGTGGCGGCAGACGGACGGCTCTGGTTCGCCACACAGGCCGGCGCGGCGGTAGTTGATCCGACGGGAATTGACATGTCCGACAACCCGTTCCCGGTGCGGATCGAGTCGATTCGCACCGAAGGTGAACCGCACATCGTTCCCGAGTGGCCCGAACGTCCGGACTCCGTTCGCCTCGAAACAGGCCAACGGGATTTTTCCATTGCGTATACGGCCCTCAGTTTCCTGGCGCCGGAGAACCTGCGCTTTCAGTACCGCCTCGAGGGCTTCCAGCCGCAGTGGGTCGATGTCGGTAACCGGAGGACGGCATTCTTCACGAACGTTCCGCCCGGCACGTATTCGTTCCGCGTCCGCGCCGCGAGGGAGGATGGGACGTGGAGGGAAGCCGAGCATCCCGCGGTACTGACGGTGACACCGCTATTCTACGAAACGGACTGGTTTAAGGCGTCGATGGCAGGCGGGGTCTTCCTCCTCGGCCTGGCAGGCGTTCGCGTGTACGAGCAGAGACACCGAAAGCGCACGTTGGAACTGTCCAGGCTCGTCGCCGAGCGGACAGCCACGATCGAGGCACAGTCGGAGCGCCTCAAGGAACTCGACGCCGCCAGGTCGCGCTTCTTCGCGAACATTTCCCACGACTTCCGAACTCCCCTCACGCTAACGATCGGACCACTGGAGGATCTGAAGTCCGGGATGCACGGATCGATGACGGATGAGGCTGGCGATCAGGTGGACCTGAGCCTGCGTAGCGCGCGCCGCGTCCTGCGGCTCGTGAACCAGCTCATGGATGTCGCCAAGCTCGAGGCGGGCGCCGTGCGGGTACGGGCGTCGAAGCAGAATCTCGCGGAATTCGTCGGGGAGATCGTGCAGGCGTTTGAACCGCTGGCCGAGCGCAGGAAGATCCAGACCACCTTTGACAGTGGACCGGATCCAATTCCCGCGTTCTTTGATCCCGAGTTGATGGAGCGTGTGTTTGTAAATCTGCTCTCGAACGCCTTCAAATTCACGCCACCACAAGGAGCTGTGCGGGTCACGCTCGAGCACCGGGATGCGGACTGGCTCGTGGTTACGGTCCGCGATTCGGGTCCTGGGATCGACGCCGAAGACCTGCCGCACATTTTCGAGCGGTTTTACCGGGCCGGGTGGTCGGAGGAGGAAGGTACGGTAGGAACGGGAATCGGCCTGGCTCTCGCACATGACCTGGTCGCCCTCCACGATGGCCGGCTGGAAGTGGAAGCCACGCCGGGCTTTGGCGCTTCATTCGCGGTCTGGCTTCGCACGGGATCCGCACATTTTGCGGCGGACCAGCTCGCGTCCTCGGACCGGGAGGGAGGATCCGGCGCGAAGGCTTCTCGGGGTCCTGGAGATCTGATCGAGGGTGTCGATGTCGGCAGCGCCCCGCACGTCTCTGATGGGTCCGCCACGAACGCCGAAGACCCAGGCGATGAAGACATCCCCACCGTGCTGGTCGTCGAGGACAACCCTGACGTGGCCGCATATCTCGGCCGTCATCTGGCTCCCCGGTTCCGTGTTGTCGAGGCCCGCGACGGGGCACAGGGCCTGGAAAAGGCGCGCGATGTGCTTCCGGACGTCGTGGTGAGCGACGTGATGATGCCCAACATGAGCGGGCTCGAACTCGTGAAGGCGCTTCAGTCGGATGCGGAGCTTGCCTACGTGCCTGTACTCCTCGTCACGGCACGGGCTGGCCAGGAGCACCGGCTCGAGGCGTTGGAGGCAGGAGCCGCGGACTACCTTACGAAGCCGTTCGACGTGGTGGAGCTCGGAGCACGAATCCACAATCTGATCGCGAGCCGCCAGAGGCTGCGTGACCGCCTCGTCCGGGAGTCACGGCTCCACCCCACGGCTCTGCCAGCCGAGTCGGCCGCCGATCGTTTCCTCATCAAGCTTCGGGAGACGATTGAGACCCGGATGTCCGATGAGGACTTCGACGTGCGCGCCCTCGCTCGGGCGATGAGTGAGAGCCGGTCGAGCCTGTACCGGCACCTCATGGACACCTGCGGGCAGACTCCGTCAGAGGTACTCCGCTCCATGCGGCTGGAGCGCGCCGCCCAGTTGCTCGAGGCGCAGAGCGGCACGATCGCCGACGTCGCTTACGGCGTTGGCTTCAAGAGTGTCTCCCATTTCAGCCGCAGCTTTCGCGATGCGTACGACGTCCCTCCCTCCGCGTACGCAAACCGTCATTCCGAGGAATCTGAAGTGTCCTGAGGTTGCGAGTCCGTGTCTCTGTGTGTCAGGACACGCCCGGATAAGGATCCGCAACCCAGCTGATACCACCTTCCTCGCTTCTCCCGTTATCTCGGG
>JAUVPT010000168.1 GCA_030598525.1 Gemmatimonadota bacterium | reverse complement strand
CTTACGTGGCAGGTGGAGTCGTCGTACTGCTTCTGCTCAGGGCGTACCTCAGGAAGTAGAGTTCCGCCCGATCCCACTCACGGGGCGACGTCCGCCTCCGGCCACTCGAAGTCACGGGCCCGGTAACGCTGGCCGGTCACGTCCACCGCGGCATCGGAGGCCAGGTACACGAAGATGTCCGAGATTTCGTATGGGGTCGGCACACCGGCCGGGTCCTCGTCGGGGTAGGCTTCGGCCCGCATCACGGTGCGCATGGCGCCGGGATCCACCGCATTCGAACGCACACCCGCCTCGGCCAGTTCGCCGGCAAGCATCTCGGACAGGGCCTCGAGCCCGTTCTTCGATGCACAGTAGGCCCCCCAGTTCGGGCGGCCATGGTCTCCCACGCCAGAAGAGATGTGAATCATCGATCCGCCGGTGGCCGAGAGCGGTTCGATGCAGGCCTTCGCTACCAGGAAGGCGCCATTCAGGTTCACATCGATCACGTCGCGCCACTCGTCCGCCGGGTACTCGGCGATCGGCACACGGACTCCGAGGACCGAAGCGTTGTTCACCAGCACATCCACCCGGCCGAATTCCGCCATGGTGGCGGCGACCCAGGCCTCGACGTGCGCCTCGTTCGTGACGTCACACCCGGTCACCAGGCACCGGCCTCCCGCCGCTCGAAGCTCGGCCGCCAGGTCCGCAGCGCCCTCCGGCCGACGGGCGCACAGGGACACATCCGCCCCTTCCTCGACGAACCGTCTCGCCAGGTCCGCGCCCAGCCCCTTCGAACCGCCCGAGATCATCGCCACCTTGCCCTGCAGCTTCATGTCGCCTGTCATCCCTGTTCGCGTTTCCGATTGAACGAGCCACTCGTTGACGCGTTCCGTGCCCGCGGCTAGCCTTCGCGGGTCATGAGCGAGCCCACCGACTGGAATCAGCCGCCCTTCATCAAGGTACCGCCGCCCGGTCCCCGGTCGCGCCGCCTCGCGGAGCGCCTCGCCAGGGTCGAGTCCCGCAACGTCACGTTCCTCACCGACGATTTTCCCATCTTCTGGGAAAAGTCGCGGGGGAGCAACGTGTGGGACGCGGACGGAAACCGCTACGTCGACCTGTCGGGCGGGTTCGGGGTGGCGGTCGCCGGGCACCGGAACCGGCGCGTGATGCAGGCCATCCGCCGGCAGATCGGTCGCTTGCCGCATGGGATGGGGGACGTTCACCCGCCGGCCCTCAAGGTGAAGCTGCTTGAGGCCCTGAGCGCCGTGTCGCCGATCCCCGACTCTCGGATCGTACTCACGTGCTCCGGTGCGGAGGCGGTGGAGGTGGCGCTGAAGACCGCGCGCCTGGCCACCGGGAAACCAGGCGTGATCGCGTTCGGCGGTGGCTATCACGGACTGACGTATGGCGCACTCTCGGTCACGGACCGGGCCCTTTTCCGGGCCCCGTTCGCCGATCAGCTCAATCCGCACGTGTCATGGGCTCCGTATCCGGATCCATACCGGCCGCCATCCGTCCTCGACGACGATGATCCAGGTGGCTCGGCCCTGGCCCACGTGGAGACCCTGCTCGAGTCGGACGACGGCAACGCCGTCGGCGCCGTGATCGTGGAGCCGATCCAGGGACGGGGCGGAGATATCGTCCCCCCGCCGGGGTTCCTCCGGGGCCTGGCCGACCTGTGCCGCGATCGAGACCTCCTGCTGATCGTGGACGAGATCTATACGGGCCTCGGACGGGCCGGAAGCTGGTTCGCCTGTGAGGACGAGGGCGTGGTCCCCGACCTGCTTTGCGTCGGAAAGGCACTCTCCGGCACGCTGCCGATCGCCGCATGCGTCGGCTCGAAGGACGTCATGGAAGCGTGGCCTGCGTCCGGCGGGGAGGCGATCCATACCTCCACGTTCCTGGGTAACCCGCTGGCCTGCGCAGCAGGTCTCGCATCCCTGGGCGAGATCAAGCGGCGTGGCCTGGTGGGGCGGTCGGCCTCCGAAGGCGAGCGCTGGATGGGCGAACTGCGCGAATCGCTGACCCGCCACGAGGCGGTGGGCGAAGTGCGGGGGCGCGGCCTGATGATCGGCATCGACCTGGTCACAGACCGCTCGACTCGCGAGGCGGACCCGGAGCGGGCAGGGCATGTGGTCACCGAGGCCCTGCGCCGCGGGTGGATCGTCCTGGCCGGAGGACCGTCCGGCAACGTCATCTCGCTGTCGCCACCGCTGTCTCTGAGCCGGGACCTGATGCTCGCGGCCACCCGAATGCTGGACGAGGCGATCGGAGACGCGCCGACCTGATCGCCCCGGCCTCCGGGCACCAAAGATGACGCGCCCGCAGTGGGGCGATACATTCCCGCCCCGTTTTCCGAGGCCGGGAAGAGAAGAGGAGCAGGTTCGATGTCTCAAGCCGACATCACAGTGCAAGGAACGCCGAATCCGAACGCCGCAAAGTTCGTGGTGAGCGGGGCCTCGCTTGGAGCGAAGAGTCGTTCATACTTCGGAGCCAGCGAGGTCGGGGACGACGAATTGGCGGCTCGCCTGTTCGGGGTGGACGGCGTTCGGGCGCTCCTCATCGTGGACAACTTCATCACGGTCACCAAGTCGGACGAAGTGGCGTGGGACGACATCGTGGAGGACATCACGTGGATCATAGGGGAAGCGCTGGGTTCATGAACCGACTTCGATATGGCTGGATGGTGGGACTCGTCGCCGTGGCAGCATGCGGCGAGCAGGCGGACGGTGGCGACACTGCCGAGGCCCAGTCCGAGGCCTCCAGCGGCCCGGAAGTCGTGGCGGAAGCACCCTTCCGGACGAGTTCCGAGCCGGCAGATCACCTGGTCCTGGAGGACGAGGGCCACCTCGCATCCCTGAAGCAGATCACGTTTGGCGGGCAGAACGCCGAAGCCTACTGGAGCACGGACGACGAGTGGATAATGTTCCAGGCCACGCCCCGAGAGGCCACCTGTGACCAGCAGTTCACGATGCGCCCCGATGGCTCGGATCTCAGCCTTGTGAGCACGGGCACCGGTCGGACCACCTGCGGCTACTTCTTCCCGGGCAACGAGAAGATCCTGTATGGCTCGACTCACCTGGGCAGTGACGAGTGTCCGCCCGAGGCCGACAGGTCCCAGGGCTACGTATGGGCCCTCTACCAGGACTACGACATTTTCGTGGCCGACGCGGACGGTTCCAACCTGGTGCAGATCACGGACGAGCCGGGGTACGACGCCGAGGGCACGATGTCGCGAGACGGAGAGTGGGTCGTGTTCACGTCCGCTCGCGACGGCGACCTCGAGATCTACAAGATGCGCACCGATGGCTCGGAACTGACCCGGCTCACCGACGCACCGGGATACGACGGGGGACCGTTCTTCTCGTACGACGGAACGAAGATCGTATACCGTGCCAGTCACCCCGAGGGCGATGAACTGACTGACTACCAACGCCTGCTGGCCCAGGGCCTGATCCGTCCTTCGCAGCTGGATATCTTCGTGATGGACGCGGACGGCTCGAACAAGCGGCAGCTCACGGACAACGGACGCGCCAACTTCGGACCGTACTTCTTCCCGGACGGTGAACGGATCATCTTCTCGTCCAACATGGATGCTGAGAGCCCCCGCGTGCCCGACTTCGACCTGTACGCGATCAACGTGGACGGGACAGGGCTCGAGCGACTCACCTACGCCGGTGACTTCGACGGCTTCCCGATGTTCAACTCGGACGGGACGAAACTGATCTTCGCCTCGAACCGCGGGAACGAGCTGCCCAGGGAGACCAACCTGTTCATCGCGGACTGGGTGGACTGAGGCAGGTCCGCGGGTCGCACTCCCGGTCATAGTCGAGACCCCCACACTTGACCTGCGGTCGTCTATGACTACGTTCGTAACCATATGGTTACCAATAATCGGCAACTCGATTCGGTTTTCGGAGCTCTCTCCGATGCGACGCGCAGGGCCATACTCGAGGAACTGGCCCACGGGGAGCGTACGGTAGGAGAACTTGCCCGGCCGTTCGAGATTTCCCGCCCCGCAATCTCGAAACACCTCAGGGTGCTGGAGCGGGCCGGCCTCGTGCAGCGAACGCCGGAAGGCCGCATCAGCCGGTGTGCACTCGACGCCGCACCGCTGCGAGAGGCCGCCGATTGGGTAGAACACTACCGCGACTTCTGGGAGGGACGGCTCGATGCGCTCGCCCGTTACCTGGAGACGCCGAAACCCGTGGACGAGGAGGACGAGGAATGACAACCCAGACCGCCGGTACCCTGGAGGTCACACGTGTGATTGCAGCGGACCCGGAAACCGTGTTTGATGCCTGGACCCAGCCCGAGCACATCAAGCAGTGGTCGGCGCCGGAGGGAATGGACGTCCCCACCTCCGAGGTAGACCTGACCGTGGGCGGCCGATTCCACCTGCAGATGCGGAACGCCGAGGGCGGCCTGCACAACGCACGCGGCATCTACCAGGAGATCGACCGGCCGACGCGCCTCGTCTATTCCTGGGAGTGGGACGAGCACCCGGACCACGGGCAGTCCCTGATCACAGTCGAGTTCAAAGCGGTGGACGGTGGGACGGAGGTCACCATGGTTCACGCAGGACTCCCGAGCGAAGAATCCGCCACGGAGCACGAGGGTGGGTGGACGAGTTGCCTCAACCGCCTGGAAGGGCTGTACGCCTGATGCCGGAAGGCGCACACCTGCGGGTGGCCCGGCCGACAGGCCAACTCGACAGACTCGCGACGATGTACCGGGAGGGCCTCGGCTTCGAGGAGCTGGGGTTCTTCCGGGACCACTATGGGTTCGACGGTGTGATGCTGGGGCACCCCAAGCACGGATATCACCT
>JAUVPT010000053.1 GCA_030598525.1 Gemmatimonadota bacterium | reverse complement strand
GCCGTTCAGTCAATTCGACCAACCCGGACTTGACCACGTCATCGACGGCGCTGCCAGCCGCGATCAGGCGCCCGCCCGCCCGCATCCATGCTTCGAGGGGGGCGAGGGAGGAGTCGGGGGTGCTGCCCCCCGCGAACACCACTACGTCATAGCTGCTGAGATCGGCCGAATCCAGACGATCGAGATCCAGGAGCGAAACTCGGACGTCCAGATACGCTGACAGGAACTCCCACACCTCTCCCGTTCGGGTGGAACTGGTCCCCGGGCCGGTGAGCAGCGCAACGGTAGGCTGAGACAGTACGGTTGAACTACTTCCTCCGAGGTCCGGCCCCTCGGGCGTGAGGGCGGTTCCGGTGGAGTAGACTACCACACCCGCGTGACGGGCGGACCCCAGGACCGCGGCACGAGTGGAGTCCTCGGATAGTCCGTTCTGCCGGACGGGTATCACGAGTACGCCCGCAGGATAGTCCTTCAGGTTGCCATCCGTCCGGGCAGTGAAAGAACGGGTCATCAGGCGGACTCGGAGGCCCGCATTCTGAAGGATGCTGAGGAAACGTGCAGTGGCCAGCCCGTCCCACTCTACGAGGAAGGCTACGGCTTCAGGGTCGAGAACTACCGGGACCTGCCCGACCTGGCCTGAGGCGGACCACAACCGGCCGATGGGCAGGTCGGACCCTTCAATCGGTCGGACGTCCACGTCGAACGCGTGCGGCAGGGTCCACGCGGAAACATCGTAGAATAGCGAATCTGAAAAAGTGGTCCGGCTGCTCAGCATTGCGTCGATCAATCGGGACTGTGGCTGTGCAGCCGGGACGATCAACGCCTGGCCTGGATCGAACCGGCGGCCCTCGACCGAGAGCGCCTCTCCCAGCTCGTGAACCCGAATACGGTGCCTCTGCAGGAGACTGGCCAGTTCAAGTGCCCGGAGGCGGCCAGGCTCGAGGGCCAGAAGGTAGCCAGCTACACCGAGCTCCTCGGCGAATCGGGGGGCATCGGCGTAGAACTCCCGTTGGTGTGAAAGAAGATCCAGGCGCAGGTCGCGCGCGGCATTGAGTGTGGAGAGGGATGTCGCGAATTGGTTTCGAACGGTGAGGGCGTAGTGTAGAGGGCCGTTGGCCGTCTCGGATTCCAGGGCCCGGGATGACGCCTGTTCGAAGAGGATCCCCACGGCTCCGTTTACGTCAGGATAGGTGGATCCCTTCCCATAGTAGAAGTCGTCAAACACCTCTTGCGTGAAATACAACTGTCCCAGCTGATCAAGGGCCCGCGCATGGTAGCCAGCGATCATTCCCGTGAGTTCCTGGTTGCGCGGTGGCGTGTTCGGATGTGTCCGGCTCGGAACCCCGGGCTGGAAGAAATACGTCGCATCTCCACCCATTTCGTGGAAGTCGGCCACGAGTTGAGGCCGCCACTCGTGATACAAACGAAGGCGCGCCTGCGTCTCCGGCTGGCGGGCGGGGAGCCAGTCACGATTCAGGTCGAACCAGTAGTGGTTCGTACGGCCACCTGGCCAGGGCTCTCGATGTTCCCTGTCCTGCCGATCCGTAGTGTGAGCAGCACCGCGGTTGCGGTTCACCCAGTCCACGAAGCGATCCCGCCCGTCAGGGTTCAGCATGGGGTCGATCAGGACGACCAGACTGTCCAGCAGAGATTGCACGGCCGGTCCGCTACCCGCAGCCAGATGATAGAGCGTGAGGAGCGCCGCCTCCGTTCCGCTTGCCTCGTTGCCGTGGACGCTGTAGCCCAGGACCACGATCGCGGGCATGCTCTCCATGTCGCTCGGTTCCATGCTCCAGGGTGTTTCCGAGAGCCTGCGATTGTTCTCCAGGATCGAGCGCAGGCGCGCATGATTCTCAGGGGAAGTGACCACCGCGTGAATCAGCGGTCGGTCCTCGTGCGTGCGGCCATGCTCGGCAACCGTGACACGATCGCTGGATTCGGAAACTGCGCGAAAATACTCGACCACCCGATGCGGCTCTGTATGACGTGTACCCAGCAGATATCCCAGGACCTGCTCAGGCCGCGGCACGGACTCGCCATACGTGACTCCGTCGACATCGATTTGCTCGCTGAGCGGCACCTGCTGTGCACTGATCGCGCGAGGAAGCGCCAGGACGAGGATCAAGGCGATGATGGTTCGGGGCACGGTCTCACTCCGAGTCTTGGTTCAGGATAGCAGCGGTTGATAGACCAGCGAGCCAGGTTTACTACTGCCGGGTTCGAACACGTTCGACAAGGGCTACCGTCTCCGGCGACGGCTCGACCGCGTATTCGTCCGCGAGCCTGCCAGCGAAATGCTCGAACGCTGAGACGGCCCCTGCCCGATCGCCGAGCGCATCCAGCAGCTCAATGAGACGGTGCAGCGCCGATTCGTCGAAGGGGTCCAGATCCACTGCCTCGTGCGCCCGGCGCGCGGCCTCAGCGGTATGTCCGCCCTTCCGGGCCTGATCCGACAGGTCCCAACATAAGCGTGCTGCCAGTCGCCGCAGACGGACGCGTTCCACCGCGAGCCACCGCTCGAACTCCGGGGCATCATCGAGGTAGAAGCCTGGAAGCAGGTCTCCTCCGTAGTGACCCATCGCCTCGTCCGGGCGACCCGCGCGGGCGAGAGACTCGAACCGCGCAGCATCACACACCAGGAACTCGGGGTCGACGCCGACTTCGTCATCCCCCCGGGTTCGTATCGGCTCCGAGCCGATCTCCTTCCTCAGGACATACAGAGCCTGCCGCAACGAGTGCCGGGCGCTCTCGGGCTCGGCGTCAGGCCAGAAGAGGCCTGTCAAGGAGTCCCGTCGTCTGAATCGGCCTTCGGGGCCGGCGGCCAGGAACGCCAGCAGCGCGAGGCGTTTCGGCTGGCGGGCGATAGAGGGCTGGCTCCCGGCTGGACCGGTCAGGTCCAGACCGCCCAGTAGACGCAGGTTCAGCTTGGGTTGGAGGGTTTGTTCCGCCTGGCGGGCGGGAAAGACACGCGCGTGATCCGTGGCGAGCGAAAACCCTTCCACACTCCCATGGATCAGCGCATCGAAGCGAGAGGCGCACTCCAGGGCCGACGGCCGCTCAGATGGGGTCTTGGCCAGGCAATCGTCAAGCAGCTCCTGCATTCCCGCAGGTGGGTGGAGTCCGCGAGAAGTCAGCGGCACCGGCGGCTCCTGAAGATGAGCCTGAACGCGTCGGGCTGTCGTGGAGGCATCGTGCGGCCCCTCGCCGGTGACGGTGTGATAGGCGAGCACGCCAAGCGAGTAGAGGTCCGAGGCGGAAGTCGGCTCCTCGCCCAAAAGAAACTCCGGGGCCGAGTACTTGAGGTCGGTTACGAGGTGACCAGCCGTGGTGATGCGTTCAGTCGCCTCGTCCGCCGAGGCGAGGAAAGCCGCGAGACCGAAGTCCGCCAATAGCACGCGACCTTCCGATTCACTGCAGAGGACGCTGTCCGGACGAACGTCCCGGTGGACAATACCGTGCGAGTGCACGGCGGAAAGTGCGGTGGCGACCGTCGCCAGAACGAAGCAGGCCTCCTGAAGCCTCAGGGGCCCCTCGTCCTCCAGTCGATCGGCCAGGCTGGGACCCCGAACGTACTGCATGACCAGGAAGGGGGTCTCGGAGGCGAGGTCTCCGACACGAAAGATCGAGACCACGCACGGGTGAGAGACCCGAGCGAGTGCCCGGGCCTCCCTCCGAAATCGGGCCATTGCCTTCGTACGCCGCGTGGCTCGAGGGTGGAGGACCTTGACGGCGACCAGCCTCTGGAGCGCCGGCTCACGGGCGAGGAAGACGGTGGACAGCGGACCTCCGCCCAGTCTGCGCACGATTTCGAGGTCCGGCTTCAGCTCATCTCGGACCGAGTCCTCGAAGTCCGACGTCCGGTCAGTGATCTCCCGCGGTCCCATTCACGGCTCCTGCGGGCATCTCCAGCATGGCCGCGGGAGTGCCGGGGTCCTCCTCGTAGTTCAGGTCCCGGTCCGGCATGTCACCGCCAGGCCCGAGCAGATAGTGCTGCAGCCACCTGAGAGCACGGAGACTATAATCGAGGCGGGCAGCAGCATTGCGATTGCCGTGCCCCTCGCCCGGATAGAAGATCAGCCGGACGGGGGCCTGTCCGCGAAGCTTGAGATGCCGGTACATCTCCAGCGACTGCCCTGGATTCACTCGCGTGTCCTCCGTGCCGTGCAGTATCAGAAGAGGTGTGGTGGACCGATCGGCCCAGTAGACGGGACTGCGCTCGAGGAAGAGCTCCCAGTCATCCCAGGGGCGGAGTCGATTGTGCACGAGGTACATCTCGTCGGGAATATCGCTGGTCCCGATCTTGGAGATCTGGTTGCTGATTCCCACCGCCATCACGCCCGCCGCGAACCGTTCGCTGTAGTAGGTGGAGAGCCACGCCGTGGCGTAGCCCCCATAGGACCCGCCGGTCACTCCGACCCTGGCCGAGTCCACGACACCTGCGGAGATGAGGTGGTCCACCCCGTCCACTACATCGTCGAACTCGCGGCCACCCATGTCGGCATGGTTCAGCATGCTGAATTCGACCCCGCGTCCGGTGCTCGCCCTGTAGTTCGGGTACAGCACGGCGATGCCCCGGGCCGCCGCGATCTGTCCCGGACGTGAGTAGGAGGTGAGCCACCCGTTACGGTTGTGGGCTTCAGGACCGCCGTGCACGTGCACGATGAGCGGATACGTGCGCCCGTCAACCTCGCCCAACGGGCGTATCAGGATTCCCTCGAGTTCGAGGCCGTCACGGGCCGTCCACCGGACGACCTCCTGAGGCGCCAGCCTCGTGCCGGCCAGCCAGGGGTTGGAATCCGTGGCTCGCTCGATATCTCCCTCCCTGCCGACCTGTACGAACAGCTCGGTCGGGTGGGTGGATCTCTCTCCGCGCAGGGCCATGACCTCTCCGTCGTCCGACACGCTGAACGACGTGAACACGGCGTGCCCCGGCGCGACAAGGACGGATCGGTTCGAGCCGTCCGAACGCACATCTCCTATCTCCGTCTCGGCGCCGACGTCCACCAGGTAGCGGATCGTACGAGCGTCAGTCCACGCCGCGAGCGTGAAATGGCCCTCAAATCCGGGGACGACGTCGCGCATCTCTCCGGTCCCAGTGTCCGCCACCATCAATCGACCTTCCTTAGGGTCGTTGATCGTCTCAGCGGAGATGAAGGCAAGGTGCGCCCCGTCAGGGCTCCACGCCGTGGCACCGAGCTTTCCAGGATTGTCGATCCGGGCGACGATCGAACCGGACGCCGGGTCGACGATGTGGAGACGGCGGTGCATGTAGGTGTCGTCCACCAGCGGAGTCGGCGCGAGAGCGACCGAGATTCGGTCGCCGGCGGGCGACCAGGCCAGGCTGGACGCATTGCCCACGAGATCGAGCGACCAGGGAGCTCCAAAGGCGCCGTCACCGTTCCGGCGTTGGGCGATCCAGACTCGTGAGAAGCGCGCGTCCTCCTCGTACGCCACGGCCTTGAACCCATCCTCCCGGAGCGTCTTGCGGACTTCGGGCTCGGCATCAGTGGCCAGAAAAGCGATGCGGTCTCCGGTGGGACTGAACGAATAGCTGCTGATGGACGTCGAATGCTCCAGCAGGCGCGCGGACTCCCCTCCCCTCACGGGGATGGAGTAGAGTACGCGGTTGCTGTCCCCCTCCCGCCGCGAGAGATACAGCACGCTGCCGCCGTCCGGGGAGAATCGGAGGCCTCCGATGTTCACCGCGCCCCCCACACAGCGCTTGGACTCGCCGGTCCCCACATCCAGCAGGTACAGATGCGACCACGCCGGCCCATCGGCATCGACGAACGGTTTCCGAGGAACAGTCACCGTGTACGCAACCTGGCCGCCGTCCGGGGAGGTGACGATCTGCCCCACGGACTGGAGATCGGCGACCCGATGCTCCGTAAGGACGTCCTGGTTCTGGCCCTGCAGCGAGCCAGGTGCGAAAGTCAGGACCGCAGCACTCAGCGTGAGGGCGAACTTCCTGGCGGACATGAAGGAAACCATGGACGGCCTCGGCGGCTCGGGTTGGGGCTGGGGCGAAGCGACAACTCCGTCGCTCCGAATCACGGTGACCGAATGAAATGTACCCGCCCCCCGCGGTTGAGTCACGCGGGGGGCGCGGTGATCGAGCGGAGGCTCAGAAGGGCGAGTTCTCGAGGATCGCGTGAACCTCGTCTAGAGCTCCTTCGTTCCAGCTCGGCGCCATTTCATCCTCAGCCACGTGCCAGGTGAGGAGGAAGGTAAACCGGGCTACACGCGCGGCCTTGTCTGCGTCAATCAAGTGTGCTTCGTCTGACGGCTGGTGATAGTCCTCGTGATCCCACGTGGTGAAGAAAATGGCCGGAATGTCCTTCTTCACGAAGGCGAGGTGGTCACTGCGAAAGAACGCCTGCTCGGAAGGGTCAGGATCAGGTGCGATCGTCAACCCGATTTCCGGATGGTGGGACGCGATCGTCTTCGACAGATCTCCGAGAGACGTGAACTCCTGGCCTATGGCAATCAGCGTGTCCGGCGCATTTCTCCCGATCATGTCCAGGTTGATATTCGCGACGATGCCATGGAGGGGGACCGTGGGTTCCTCGGCGTAGTGCTCGGCGCCCAGCAGACCCTTCTCTTCTCCGCTCACCGCCAGGAAGACGACGCTGCGTCCGGGTGACCTCGGTAGAGCCTGAAAAGCCTGAGCTACCTCCAGGAGCACGGCCGTACCGGACGCGTCGTCGTCCGCTCCGTTGTAGATGGAGTCGCCTTCAGCGTTGGGTTCCCCGATCCCGACGTGATCAAAATGGGCGGTAAGGACCACGTACGTCTCCGCGAGATCGGGATCACTGCCCCGAAGTAGTCCCACCACGTTGGGCGGAGTCGATGTGACGCGGTCTCTCGGCGTCCGGATCGTCAGCACCGGGCCCTCGAGCGGAATCGGGCCGGCGACTGGGCCCTCCGAATCGTAGGCGGCCAGGAGCGCTTCGAGATCGGTGTCCGCCCCCGCCACGATCTGTTGAGCCACGCTCCACGTGACCCCCACCGTGGGAACAGGCTGCGCCGGCAGCCCGCCCCCTTCAATCTGGCCCGCCACCATCGAGATCACCTCGGGCGGCAGTTGCGGATCCAGTACCAGCAGCAGTCCGGAAGCACCCGCCTCGCCTGCTGCCCGTGCGGCCAGAAGGACCTCCATGCCCATGGAAGGTGGCGTCGTGACCACCGCGATGCGTCCCGTAGACTGCGGAATCGAATCACCCAGGAGGACATCGATGGGTCCGAGGAACTCGATGCCGCCGGACACGACCTCGTCATCCGAGGGTAGTACGAAAAAATCGACAGCGTGCTCCAGGACCTCGCTGCTCTCACCGGAGCTGATCTCGACGGCTACTTCGGCGGACCTGAGCGACGTTTGCTCGAAGGTCCAGCGCTGCAGAAACGAACCGTTGTCACCAGCGGGCTGCAGACCGGCAGAACGGAAGGCTTCCTCCAGGTAGACGGCTGCTCGCTCCAGGCCAGGGCTCGGGGTGTCGCGACCGCCCAATTCGTCACTCGCCAGAAACGAAATGTGGGCCATCATCTCATCGGCTGTGATCGTTTCGGCTCCCGCGGCGGGGCTGATCCGAGCCTCCACGGGAGACAGCTCGACCTCAGGCTCTGCCCTTCCAGACGATGAGCAGGCCGCCGGCGCCAGGGCGAGTGCTACGAGAGGCAGCCGCAAGGCTCGCGATTCACGAACATGCATGTCGAGTCCTTTTCTGGGGTGCGTTCGGTGGCGCGGAAGGTGTCCCACGGTCCGGCGGGACGCAAACAAGAGAGTTGAGGTCTGTCGCCCGGCCCAGCCGTGTCACCATAATGGCGGCATGAGTGAGCAAAGCGTGTTCGAGGGCCTCCTGGTGGTGGAGCTGGCCAGCGTCCTGGCGGGGCCGGCGGTGGGGATGTTCTTCGCCGAGCTGGGTTCCCGGGTCATCAAGGTCGAGAACCCCGAAACTGCCGGAGATGTAACGCGCTCCTGGAGGGGGCCGACAGAAGATCCCGGGTTGCCCGCAGCCTATTACAGCTCCATCAACTGGGGAAAGCAGTCCATCGCGGTCGACCTCCGGACCGGGGATGGGCGCGCGGTGGTACACGACCTGGTGCGCCACGCGGACGTGGTTGTTGTCAGCTATAAGGCGGGTGACGCGGCGCGGTTCGGTGTGGACTTTGGGACGCTGTCGAGCCTGAATGCGCGGCTCATCTACGCCGAAGTCACAGCCTATGGAGGAGACGATCCTCGAGTCGGCTATGACGCAGTGATACAGGCCGAAACCGGATTCACGAGCATGAACGGCACAGAGGAAAGCGGACCGCTCAAGATGCCGGTCGCCTTGATGGATCTTCTGGCCGGCCACCAGCTGAAGGAAGGTATCCTGGCGGCTCTGCTGGAGCGTGAGCGGTCAGGGCGCGGTCGGAGGGTCTCGGTTTCCCTGTTCGAGTCAGGGTTGGCGGCGCTGGCCAACCAGGCCGCCAACTGGCTCATGACAGGGGTCGTGCCAGAGCGTCTCGGCTCCGCTCACCCCAATATCGTGCCGTACGGAACCTCGTATCGGTGCCGGGACGGTGGCTTCGTCGTCCTGGCGGTCGGATCGGACCGCCAGTTCTCTCGGCTCGCAAGCTGCCTGGGAGATCGCGAGTTGGCGGCGGACCCACGTTTCGCGACCAATGCGCGGAGAGTACACAACCGGACTGAGTTGGAATCCCGACTGTCGGCCCTCGTGGGAGAGTGGGAGCGGAGACCCCTGTCCGATCGTCTCAGGACGGAGGGTGTCCCGTCCGGCGCGGTGCGCGATGTCCGAGAGGCGTTGCTCGATCCGCTGGCTGCACCCCTGCTGCTATCGGATGAGTCCGGAGCCTCTGCGGTTCGAACGAGGGTATTCGGCGACGGAATCGAACAGCCGGCGGACCTGGCGCGACCACCATCGCTTTCAGAACACACGTACACCGTGTTATCGGACCTGCTCGGTTACACGGACGATCGGATCGGCAAATGAAGGAAATCATTAAATATTGCCGGGGCACGGATTTCCAAGGTAGCAGCAGCATGGCTTGACAGGCTTAAAGTCAATAAGATAGCCAAGCACGCAAATAGGGCCGCCATCTCGTATACGCTCGTTTTTACGGTAGATTCGCTTCCTTCATGGCGGTCTGCCAGCCATAACAAGACCCCT
>JAUVPT010000025.1 GCA_030598525.1 Gemmatimonadota bacterium | reverse complement strand
CATGATCGAGTGCTCCCAGCGTGATACCGTTCAACCCGTATGCCCACATTGCTCAACGGAATTGCGGACCGTGTGGTATCAGCAACTCGCCGGCGTCATGGGCAAGCGGTTCGTCTACTTCTGTGGCACGTGCCGGAAGGTGCTGGGCATATCCCACCGCAAGGGTTTCTGGATGGGATAGCCAGCGGCCACACGATCGGGCGCAGGGGGGCCTGAGGGCTTACGAATAACCCCACCCAGCGGCTAGCCGGGGTGGGGTGTTATTCGGTTGTTCGGCGAATCGGAATCATACCGGAGGGAATCATGAGGAAACTCGGAGCGATCCTGGCTCTCATCACAGCGGTCGGCATCATCAATGCGACATCCGCCTCGGCTCAGACGGCGGCTGACTCCTCGGCCATCGTTGCCACCGCGCTCGACTACATCGATGGATTCTACACGAGCGATGCGGAGCGCATGGAGCGTGCGCTGCACCCGGAACTCGCCAAGCGTATCGTCGGAGATCCGGCGGGCCCCGAGAGCCGTCTCCAGAACATGACGGCCGAGCAACTGGTCCAGGCTACGGCGAGCAGAGGTGCGGCCGGTATTCCCGAGGACGCCCGGCGTGAAGACGTCAGCATCCTGGACATCTACAACAACATGGCCAGCGTCCGAATCGACGCGGGCCTGTGGATCGACTACCTGCATGTGGCACGTTGGAACGGCGAGTGGAAGATCGTGAACGTCCTGTGGGAGATGGCTCCGCAAGACTGAGTAGCGTCGGGCTGTTGTGGCTCTGCAACACTTGCTGGCCTCTTTGGCTGCAGGCGATCTTGGTGGGCGGTCCGGCCGCTACGGGTCGGGCCGTCACCATTTTTCCGGTGAGGTCCGCTTGTCGATTCGCGCCGCTGCGGTCGTGTTCTTTGCTCTATTCGTTTCTCCGTCGTCGGGGCGGGCCCAGGAAGGTCCGGTGTCTTTCGGAGTCCTGGCGGGTGCCAACGTCGCTGACCAGACGGGCGAGGACGTCTTCACTCCGCACGACAGGTTCGGGTTCATCGGAGGTGTGTCAGGCGCCTATCGGTTCGCGTCCCGCTGGTCCATCCAGCTGGACGGTCTGTTCGTTCAGAAGGGTGGTAGAGAGAACAGCGATAACGATCCGGGCGATCTGGCCGACGAGCTGGCGCTCCAGTACCTGGAATTCCCCGTCCTGTTGAAATTCTCCTTTACCGAAGCTGGAACTCGCCCGGAGCTGTTCGTCGGTCCATCCCTGGCCTTCGAGCTTGGCTGTACGTATGACGCGTTCCCCGACGGCACATCGAATCCGGTCGACTGCACCGACTATGGGCTGCAAACCCGATCCCTCGACGTAGGGATCACGTTTGGAGCTGACGTAGAGATACCGCTTGGATCGGGGTACTTCGTGATCGATGGTCGGGGTGTCGTAGGGTTGGGCTCGTTCGATGACTCAGAGGCCAACCTAGACTTCCGAAATCGCATCCTCGCCCTGATGGTTGGCTACCGCTTCAGTCTCTGAATTCCCCCCGCCGGAGCGCACTGTCACAAGTGACGTTGACATAACGGGATCGAGCCCTATCTTTTCGCGAATTCCTTTCGTCGTTCAACCGGCGTCAGGAAGATCGGTAGTCGGTGTCGGCGCACAGGTCGACCATCGGGGGAGTATCACTCAGCAGGAGCGTAGTATGTCGAAGCTGACGGGCACCGTGAAGTGGTTCAACAACGACAAGGGCTTTGGCTTCGTGTCGTTCGACGATGGCGCGCGTGACGCGTTCGTTCACTTCTCGGAGATCCAGAGTGAGGGCTTCAAGACCCTGGACGAGGGCGACGTTGTAGAGTTCGACCTTGCCGAGGAGGGACGCGGCCCCAAGGCGAAGAACGTGGTGAAGGTCGGCTGAGGCTCGACGCTAGATCCGGTTCTTGAGGGGGGTGCTCTTCGGGGCACCCCCCTTTTTTTATTGGACCAGAATGCCACCCACTTCGGAAAGGTCTCCGTCCCCCTGTACGGCCGGCAAACCCAGTGCCTTCATCACCAGCAGATAGACGTTGACGTTCCGGAAGGCCGGTACGCGTGCGCCTTCCCGGAACGCGGGACCGGCGGCGATGAAGATCCCCCGCATGTCGTCGGCCTGGTGATCGAACCCGTGATTGCCCCCGTCAGCTCCTTCAGGGGCGTTTTCAAAATACGAGTGAGTCGTGATCGTCCAGCCGTCGTCGGCGATGCCTATGATCGGCGCGACGCGCGGGTGACTGCCGTACTCGAATCGTTCCGGAATGGAATCCTTCATGTAGACCGATACGTGCGGATGGGCATCCCGTAGAGACTCATACACGTCGGCCAGGTATTCCTCGTTCGGCCAGAGTGCGAGTACGGGATTCCAGTCGACCACCCTGGCCGTTTCCAGGTCCACGTAGTCGTCCACGAACATCACACGCTCCTGGCTGGTCGGACTCATTCCGTGATCTGACACGACCACGATGTTGGTCCGCTCGAGCAGGTCCCGGTCCTCCAGACCATCGACGAGTAGCCCCAGTGCGGAATCGACGGTCGCGATCGCAGCGAGCACTTCCTCCGAATCCGGGCCGCTGTTGTGGCCGACAATGTCAGTCTCGTCGCAGTACAGAGTCAGGAACGAAGGTCTCTGGTCGCCGGGCCCGTCGAGCAGGTCGAGTATCCACTGCACCCGGTCCGCGTTCGGCATGGAGCCGTCGAACGGCAACCAATGGGAAGCCGCGAAGCCCTCGATCTCGGCTTCGGATCCAGGCCAGAACAGAGGTGCAGTCCGCAGTCCATGACGCTCCGCAGTCACCCAGACCGGCTCGCCCTCCCACCAGTGACCGTTCTGCACCTCGTCCCGATCGGACATCGAGAACCGGGCCTCCGAATCAGGGTCCCACATCGTATTGGACACGATCCCGTGGTGATCCGGCACCAGGCCCGTGACCAGCGTGTAGTGGTTGGGGAACGTCTTGGTCGGGAACGAGGGGATCAGTCCGTCGGCGCGAACGCCGCGGGCTGCGAGGGCGGCCAGGTTCGGACTCATACCGCGATCCGGGTAGTCCCAGCGAAAGCCGTCGAAGGAAACCAGGATGACGATCTGATCGACCGGCGCAGGGCCACTTCCGACATCCGGCGAGCCGTTCGTGCAACCGGTCACCGCAGCCACCAGAAGAACCAGAGCGAGAAGGCCGTCTCGCCATGCGAACCGTCGGCGAACAGCGAGCGCGTCCGGGCGCGAAGTGGTATGGTTCATTTGAAGAAACTCTCGAGTGCCTCTGGAACGAAAATATTCAGGAATGATGCGCCATTCTATGTCTGCCCGCGGCCGGATGCGATGCTTCGTCATGTGCGCCGCTGGCGGCCTCTCGGTCTCCCCTTTCGGCTGCTCCACAGAGGAGGTAAACGAACGCCTGCAAGTCGTGGTGACGGTCGCTCCCCTGGCCGGACTGGTCGACCGCGTGGCCCCGGCCATTGCCGAGGTCACGGTCATGATCCCACCCGGCGCGAGCCCGGTGACGTACGAGCCGTCGATCTCACGAGTACGGGCGGCGGCCTCTGCTGACTTGTATGTCTCCGTCGGCCACCCGGCGTTCTCGTGGGAGACCACGTGGCTCGCAGGGCTTCTTCGGCAGGGGGACGCGGTTGTCATCTCGGGTGCCGAGAGCTGCGACCTTCTGCCCGACGATCCCCACGTTTGGCTCTCTCTGCCGTGCGCCCGGACCATCGCAGTACGCGTCGCCGAGGCCGTGCAGCGAGCCCGCCCCGGTGCGGCCGAGTCGATTGCAGCGTCGCTCGAAGAGTTTCTTTCCGAGATGGATGACATGAGAACCGTGGCCGACAGCATTCTCGGGCCGCGTCGGGGAGGGAGCTTCATCACTCTGCACCCGGCCTGGGGCTACCTCGCGGGTGAATACGACCTGCGCCAGATGGCGATCCTGGAGCATGGCAGCGGCGACGCGGGACCAGCCGAGCTGGCCAGGATCGTAGGCGAGGCGCGGGAGATGGGTCTCGTGGACGTCGTGGTGCAGCCCCAGTTTTCAAGAGAAGCGGCTCTGCTCGTGGCCCACGAACTTGGCGGGGAACCGGTGATGCTCGATCCACTGGCCCGGGACTGGTCGGCTTCTTTTCGGCGAACCGTCCACGTGTTGGCCACGCAGGTGAAACCATGAGCGCTCCCCCGATCCTGCTGCGCGACGTGAGCTACTCGTATGGCCGGATGCCAGTGCTCGAATCGGTGGATCTGCGCCTGGACGATGGCGATTTCCTTGGCATCATCGGTCCGAACGCGGGTGGTAAGACCACGCTTCTCAAGATCGTTCTTGGGCTGCTGACTCCGGATCGTGGCACCGTCGAGGTATTCGGCCACTCACCCGCCGAGAACAGGGGAGTGATCGGCTATGTGCCTCAGTACGCCCGGTTCGACGCGAGCTTCCCTATCGACGTCCTGGATACGGTGCGCATGGGCCGGCTTGGAATCGGCCGCCGGGAGCGATCGAAGGAGTCCCGGAGGGCGGCACTGGCGGTGCTGGAGAGGGTGGACTTGAGCGGCATGGCCGGAGAGCAGATCGGCCAGCTGTCGGGTGGACAGCTCCAGCGGGTACTGATCGCCAGGGCCCTCGCTTCGGAGCCACGTATTCTGCTGCTCGACGAGCCGACGGCCAGCGTGGACACTCGAGTCGGCCGTTCCGTATACGAGCTCCTCGAGAGGCTGTCCGAACAGATGACGATCGTCCTCGTGTCGCATGACATTGGAGTGATCTCGAGGTACGTCAAGACGATCGCGTGCCTCAACGTACGTCTCCACTACCACCACTCGCACGAGCTTACTGACGAGATGGTGGAGGTCGCGTATGGTTGCCCGGTGGACCTCGTGGCGCATGGACATCCCCACAGGGTGCTGCCGTCACACGAATCGGTGGGCGACCGATGATAGGCGCCCTCGAATACGAGTTCTTCCAGCGGGCACTGGCTGCCGGACTTCTTGCGGCCGTCGCCAGCGGAATCGTCGGCACGTTCGTGGTGGCCCGGCGCATCGCCTCCATCTCAGGGGGGCTGGCCCACGCGGCGTTCGGCGGGATCGGTCTGGGCTACCTCGTCGGCTTCCCCCCCATGGCGGGAGCGCTGGCGTTCGGCCTCCTGTCGGCACTCGGGATCGGCGTGGTGGAACTCCGCCTGCGGCAGGGACTCGACACGCTGATCGCAATGGTCTGGGCCGTCGGCATGGCACTCGGCATCATATTCGCCTCCCTGGCGCCCGGGGCGACACCTGACCTTCTCAGCTACCTGTTCGGTAACATCCTGTTCGTTCCGCCCGCCTACCTGTGGTTCACGGCCATCCTCGATGTCTTCCTGGTCGTGGTCGTCATCCGACTCTACCACCCTCTCCAGGCCGTGGCCTTCGACGAGGAATTCAGTTGGGTCGCCGGCGTACCGGTGGCCGCACTGTTCCTTCTTCTCCTGGGGCTGACGGCGGTCACCGTCGTGGTTCTGATCCGGGTCGTGGGTGTGATCCTGGTTATCGCACTGCTCACGATTCCGGCGGCCATTGCCCGCCATTGGACGGGAGGGCTGGATCGCATGATGGTCCTGGCGACGGCCATCGGCGCCGTCTGTATCACCGCGGGCCTCTTCATCTCCTATTGGCTGTCCGCCAGCGCCGGCCTCGACATTCCGACGGGTCCCTTCATCATCCTCCTCGTGGCCTCTCTCTACGTGGTTTCCGCGATCGCGCACTCCCTCTTGGGACGTCGCCGGGGCGTGTAATGGCTCCAGGCGTCGGCGAGTGAAACTTCCGTCCCCTCCGGGCGCGTAAGACGAGACGTGGCCGGCAACGCCGGCCGACAGTGAGGTGCGCATGCCACCGGCGGCTCCTGCCCGGCAGCGACACCTCAGCGAGTGATGGCCCGGGTCCGCCGGCCGCAGGGCAGTTTGGAGAGGTCCATGAAGACGCGAACGAAGGTAGGGTTCGGTATGGTCGGGCTGGTGGCCGTGGCCGGAACCATAGCAGCGGTGTCGCTGCGCGGAGGCAACGGAGATGAGGGCCCCACCACGGTCGAGGTCACGCGCGGCTCGGTTATTCAGAAGGCACTTGCGATCGGCAATATCGAGCCTGACGTCGAGATCAGTGTCAAGTCCCAACTCTCCGGCGTGGTACGTGAGTTGTTCGTGGAGGACGGAGACTTCATATCGGCTGGCGAGCGGTTGCTCGAGGTGAAGCCGAATCCGACTCCGATCGAGCTGGCGGAGTCGAAGCGCCAGGTCGAGCTGCGGGAGATCGAGCTCACGAACATGGAGCGCGATCTCGAGCGAAAGAATGAACTTCGGGACCGCGACTTCATCACTCAGGAGGAGCTGGAGCTGGCCGAGCGGGAGTACGAGCGAGCCCGTATCCAGGTCCAGATGGCGTCGGAGCGGGTCGCCCTGCTCGAGACCGGTCGGGTCCGGATCGCGAACCGCAACATCGAGGGGGTCGTTCGCTCTCCCATCGACGGTTTCGTACTCGAGACGAGGGTGGAGACCGGAGATCCGGTCGTTACGCTGAGCGCGTTCCAGGAGGGCACGGTCCTGATCACTATGGCCGCGATGGACAATCTGATCTTTCGCGGTACGGTCGACGAAATCGATGTCGGGAAACTGCGTGAGGGAATGCCTGCGGATGTCAAAGTGGGCGCCCTGCCGGACGCGAAGGTGACCGGCGAAGTGTACTCGATCTCCCTGAAGGCCCGTACAGAGGACAACGCTACCGTTTTTCCCATCGAGGTCACTCTGACGGATGTCGGCGAGACCGTGCTGCGAGCCGGGTACTCGGCGAACGTGGACGTCATCATCGATCGGCGGGACGACGTTCTGGTCATCCCCGAACGTCTGATCCGCTTCGGGGAAGACAAGGCTGAAGTCACAGTCCTTCTTCCCGGAGGAGAGACGGAAGAGCGCGTGATCGAAACGGGCCTTTCGGATGCCCTGACCATAGAGGTGGTCGCCGGTCTCGAGGAGGGCGAACTGGTGGTCGAGCCGCCTCCGAGAGAAATCGAGTGACTCCGGGAGGGCGTGGAGCGTGAGAGAGGGGGAGGCGTGAATCGAATCGCGGCCGCGGTCGGTCAGTTCGTCGCGGATGTCAGGAACCAGAAGCTGCGCACCACGCTGACGCTGCTGGGCATCACCTGGGGCACTGTGGCCGTGGTCGTGCTTCTGGCGTTCGGCGTGGGCCTCGAGCGGCAGACCAAGAAGCGGTTCCACGGACTCGGAGATCGGGTCGTCATGCTGTTCGGCGGTACGACCACGGTTTCATATCAAGGCTTTCCCGAGGGGCGCTCGATTCGGTTAAGAGAGGCCGACGCCTGGACTCTCCAGAAGCAGATTCCGGAGATCGAACGAATCAGTCCGGAGTACAGCCGCTGGAACTCCCCGGTGCGCAATGGCCGGCACGTGCTTCGACCGAACGTCGCCGGGGTCTGGCCCGACTACACGTTCATGCGAAACGTCATTCCCGACATGGGAGGGCGCTTCATCAACCGGGAGGATATCGACGGCCGCCGGCGGGTGGCGGTCCTCGGGAACCGGGCGCGGGACTTTCTGTTCGAGGGAGAAGGGGAGGACGTGGACGTGGTGGGCCGGCAGATCATGATCGGCGAAACACCGTTCACGATCGTCGGCGTGATGAAACCCAAGCAGCAGAGCTCCTCCTACAGCTCGCGTGATCGAGATCGGGTCTTCATTCCGGGATCCACCCACCGCGCGATGTTCGGCCAGGTGTACCTGAACAATATCGTCTACCAGACGGCGAGCGCGGACGCGTCCCGGCGGGTGGAGGGGCGCGTGTACGAGCTGCTCGGGCGGAAGTACCGGTTCGATCCTGCCGACGACGATGCTCTCGGGGTGTGGGATACCACCGAGTTCGAGAAGATGTTCGAATACCTGTTCGCCGGTTTTCACATATTCTTCGCGATCGTAGGGTCTTTCACCCTGACCGTGGGCGGCATCGGAGTTGCCAACATCATGTACGTGGTGGTCCGTGAGAGAACCCGGGAAATCGGGATCAAGCGCTCGGTCGGGGCTCGCCGGAAGGACATTCTGCGGCAGTTCTTCATCGAAGCGACGACCTTAGTGCTGATCGGAGGGGCCCTGGGTTTCGCGCTCTCACTCGGGCTTGTGAAGCTCGTCTCGTTCGGGGACATGGAGGAGTTCATTGGGGCTCCCCAGATTTCGCCAGCCGTGGCGGTGGTCACGATGGTACTCCTGGGCCTCGTTGGCCTGGCCGCAGGTTTCTTTCCGGCCCGCAAGGCGGCCGGTCTGGACCCCGTCGAGTGTTTGAGGCACTAGCAGGCTGGTGAAGAACCCTGGGTTGTCGCGCGCACGGTCTTGCCGAAGCGAGACAAGGAACGAGGAGGAAGGAGATGCATGAGTATCTTCGACGACGAGTGACGCAGTATCGATCTGCAAGGCCCGTGCGCCCTGCGGGTTGCGGCGGCGAGGGAGCATCTGCGGCGTTGTTCGCCTTCGGCTCAATGTCTCGCGCTGCAGCGCTCGACGAGGCGCTCCTCCCCGATGCACACGGCATCGCGTTCGTCGCGCCGCCTGGCTTCTGCCCCCTCGGCGCTCGCAACGCGGCTGCCCAGGGTTCTTCACCAGCCTGCTAGGCCGGGAACCATGTGGCGAATCCTGCTGACCGAGTTTCTCGGCGATTTGAGGGCCCACAAGACACGGGCCCTTCTCACGATGTTCGCCATCACGTGGGGGACGATCGCGGTGGTACTCCTGCTGGCGTTCGGGGAGGGCCTGCGTCGCACCATCAACACCGGCCTGCTCAACGCCGGTGAGCGGATCTTCATGGTGTACGGAGGCCAGACGACGAAGCCGTTCGAGGGGCTTCCACGGGGCCGGCAGGTTCGGCTCACAGAGGAGGACATGAGCCTGATCGTCCGCTTCGTGGACCAGATCGAGGACGCCAGCCCCTCCTACGGTCGCTGGGGCGTGACGCTGGAGCGTGGCGACGTCAGAACGACTACTTACATGGAAGGCGTGCACCCTCCCTTCTCAGACATGCGTCGGATGTATCCAAAGAAGGGCGGACGGTTCATCAACGACGCTGACGTGGCCGAACGGCGGCGGGTCCTGTTCCTCGGGGACTCGATTGCCTTCCGGCTGTTTGGTCCGAAGGATCCGGTGGGCGAGATGCTCGAGCTGGACGGGATTCCGTTCACCGTCGTCGGTGTCATGCAGTCGAAGTTCCAGGACAGCATGAACAACGGCCCTGATGAAGATCGGGCCATCATCCCGGCCTCAACGTACCGAGCGATCTACGGCGACCGATACGTCAACCACCTGCTCCTCAGGCCGAGAAGCGTCGAACGTGCCGAGATTACGAAGCGCGAGATTTTCGAGGTGGTCGGAGCCAAGCACAAGTTCGATCCGACGGACGAGCGGGCCCTGCCCATGTGGGACTTCATCGAGAGCGAGGAGCAGACCCGGGCGATCGGGTTCGGAATCCAGGTGTTCCTGGGCCTGGTGGGCGTGTTTACGCTGATTGTCGCGGGAGTCGGGGTGGCGAACATCATGTACGTGGTCGTGAAGGAGCGCACGCGAGAGATCGGGATCAAGCTGGCGGTCGGCGCGCGGAAGACCCACATCATGGCTCAGTTCATGTTCGAGGCGTTGGCGATCTCGCTGCTCGGGGGGATCGCCGGGATGACGTTCTCAGTACTGGCGGTGCTGCTCGTCGATTCCATACCGGCTTCGAATCCGGCGATGAATTACATAGTGAATCCGAAACTATCGTGGACCATTAACGTGGCTTGTGGCTCGATCCTGATATTGATCGGACTGCTCTCGGGCTTCCTTCCGGCTCGGAAGGCGGCCCGGCTGGATCCAGTGGAATCGCTTCGTTACGAGTGAGTCGACGAGTAAACCCTGAGGAGTGACCCGATGGAAGAGTTCTTCTTCGCCCTGATCCCGATCACGTTTATCCTGTCGTTTGCCGGAGTCCTGATCTTCCGCCCCCTGACCAAGCGGCTCGGGAACGTGATGGAGGCTAACGCACTCGCCAAGCAGCAGGTCGTCGATGACAAGCTCCATCACGAGCACGTCAAGACTCTGTTGGAGACACAGAATCTCAAGATCCAGCAACTGGAACAGAGAATCGAGTTCACGGAATCGCTGCTGGAGGCCCGGACGGCTCAACGCCTGGTCGGCGGTCGCACCCGCAACGAACTTACCTGAGAGTCGGTGATTTAGTCAGAAGAAGAAGAATGCGCCCGCGCGGATGGAGAAGATCGACGCTGACCTCGACGTGCCGGGATCGGACACGCCGTCAACGACGAGATCTCCTCCCGTAAACCAGCCGAACTGGCCGGATACGTCGATCGAGATGTTCTCGGCAACGGGCATGTCCACCCCCACCAGGGCCGCGAATTCGAGTCCGCTGATCGTGGTGGAGACCTCGTCGATGTTGTTGGCGAGCTGCATCCAGCCGACTCGTCCCTGTATATAGGGGATCATCTCCGTTTCTTCGCTGAACAGCAGGAGGTCGGCAACGGCGAACACCTCATACCTGTTCGCCGACCCGCCAGCGTCCTGGATCCCATGCCGGGAGTAGCCTGCGCCGCCTCCTAACCTCAGCGGGATGTCCGCTAGCTGGTACAGTGCGGCAGCCTCGATTCCGGGCCCGCCATTGATGCTGTCTCCGGCATCGCCGGTAATCAGTGTATACGCGAGGTTGGCGTCGATCATGAATCGAGCTTGCCGTCGCGGATCAAACCTGCCCTGGGCGAGCCCCTCGGCTGGCGTGGCGAACGCCTGTAAGACGATGGTGAAGGCAGCGGCGACCAGAATGCGTCGCATGATGGCTCCCGTTGTCGTGGTTCTGGACCGCTCAGCAATGGCCCGACGTGCGACACTCGCGTTAGGTCTTACGCCTGTCAACACCGCCGAGCGCCACGTTGTTTCATTCCGTGCATCTTGCCGGTATCATCCACAGGCTTTCGATTGGGTGTCGGAGCGGAGAGCATTGCGGGCTGATCGGCCCGAGACCAACGGTTGAGTGTTCGCATGGCGGAGTGGGAATGAACGAAGATCAACACGACGAGTCATCTGAGTCTCCCGGCTCCCCCGAGTGGAGGGTGCCGGGCGACGAGCAGCTTGAGACGGACGCGTATCACGTTTGGAAACCGCGCCCCCTTCTGCGCAGCGTCCACTGGAAGCCGGTGCCCGCTCCGTCACGGGAGGCGGGTGTGGGGTCATACGATGTCTTCGTCGATCAGCGGGTGTTGAAGGCTCTCCACCAGCACGTATGGAACGCCGCTCCGGGGGAGGCCCCCCAGGGCTTTCTGGTCGGCGACCTCTGTGAAGATCCCGATACCGGTCGTCGCTATGTAATCGTCAGTGCGGCCGTGCCCTCGAGGTTTCCGATGGTGGAGGAAGGGCCCGAGCAGATACCCGGCGAGGCGCTCGTCGCGATGCAGCTGGAGGTCGATCGCCGCCGCGGAGTCCTCGCGGGCTGGTATCACCGGCACGAAGCTGGACCGGTCGAATTGACGGCCGAGGACCTTCAGACTCACGAGCGACACTTCCCGGAGCCATGGCAGATCGCGCTGCTTCTGGTGACCGACCACGCAGAGCCAGCCGGGGGTTGCTTCCGACGCACTCGCAGCGGGCTGGCGGGAGATGTGCCGCTTCCGTTCTTCGAAATGGTAAGCAACGAGTCTTTGCTCGCTCGTGGGGTCCGCCGGTCGTACATGGACTGGGTCAACGTGGAGACCGCGGATTCGATCGACCCGGATCCGCCGTCCAGGCCTGAGCCTCTTCCCGAGCCGGAGCCCGAGTCGGTGCCGGAGCCCGAGCCGCCGGTCGAGCCGGAGCCGGTGGTCGAGGCGGAGCCGCTGTTCGAGGCGGATGCAGCAGATGGTATCGACTCTGCCGGGACCCCCGCGCCCGAGCATCCCGATAGCCTCGACCGGGGCGACATTGGTTCGGTCGTTGAGCTGGAAGACGAGGGGGCGTCGCCGATCGACCTGGATCTTGCCATGGCTGAGGACTTCGTGGTTCCTCAGTTCGAGGCCGGCGAGAAACCCGAGGGCGTCGAGGACGCCGAGAGCCATGACGTGGGCAGTCTGGCGGAGACGGAGGATTCCACCCTCTCAATCGAAGACGAGCCGTCTGCGGTCGAACGAGAGGAAATCCTGACGGAGCTGGAGGCGGCTGAGACCGAAATCAATCTTCCTGTCCTGGATGAGGCGGTCAGCCATGACACTGAGGCGGACGCCGATGTCGATGTCGAGTTGCCCGAGCCGGGGTGGGATTCCGGGAATGGCGCGGACGACCTCTCGCTACCCCTGGTCGAGGATGTGGACCTCGACTCTTTCGTCACGGAGGTGGAGAGCGCGGACGTCGCTGCCCAGGTCGACGCGGCGATAGACCTGGAGGCGATCGAGCCCGGTTGGGACGACGCCGAGGCCGATGAGAGTCCGGATGTAGACCT
>JAUVPT010000238.1 GCA_030598525.1 Gemmatimonadota bacterium | reverse complement strand
GCACTGCAGTCCCGCGCCGCCATGACAGACAGGACCACGACCCACGGACCGATCATGAGAGTTCGACCCATAAGCGCCAGGATCGCGCCTTTTCTCGCAGCCGCCGTGTTGCTGTCACTGAGCGCGTGCGCCGTGAACCCCGCCACCGGTGGACGGATGTTCTCACTGGTGAGCGAGGGACAGGAAATCGAGATGGGCCAGCAGGCCATGCTCCAGGTGGACGCGGGCATGGGGCTGTACGACAGTCCGACTCTGCAGGCCTACGTGGATTCGGTAGGCCAGGCCATGGCGGCCGTCTCCGAGCGGCCCGAGCTACCGTGGTCGTTCAAGGTGGTGGACGACCCGGTCATCAACGCGTTCGCCCTTCCCGGCGGGCCCGTGTACCTGGCGCGCGGGATCATGGCCCACTTCAACACCGAGGCCGAAATGGCCTCGGTCCTCGGACACGAGATCGGGCACATCACGGCGCGCCACAGCGTCGAGCAGATCAGTCGCGCTCAGTTGATGCAGATCGGATTGGTCGCGGGGGTCGTCCTGGTCCCCGAGCTGCGTCCATTTGGAGACGCGCTGGGCGGTGGGCTGGGGATCCTGTTTCTCAAGTTCGGTCGGGACGACGAAAGCCAGTCGGACGAACTGGGATTCCGATACATGACGAGGTTGGGCTACGATCCGCAGGGCGCCGTGGACATGTTCGAGATCCTGGAACGCCAGCGGGACGCTTCCAGCGGCGCGATCCCCGAGTGGCAGTCCACCCACCCCGATCCGGGAAACCGGGTACTCGCCGCCCAGCAGCGGATGGCCTCGTCACAGATCGAAGGCGGAATCGTTCGGCAGGACGAGTACCTGCGGCACATCGACGGGATGATGTTCGGCAAGGATCCCAAGCAGGGGTTCTTCGTCGAGGGCCGCTTCGTCCACCCGGAGCTGCGCCTCCAGTTCCGCTTTCCGGAGGGTTGGGACACACAGAACGCCCCCACCTCGGTCCTGGCCCAATCCCCGGAAGGGGACGCCGTGATGCAGCTGACGCTGGCCGAGGGGAGCACGCCGGAGGAGGCGGCCGAGGCGTTCTTCGATCAGCAGGGAATCGAGAGACTTGGCGCTCGCAGCCGGACGGTCAACGGACTGCGGGCGGTGCAGGGAACGTTCAGGATCGAGTTGCAGCAGGGGACCCTGGACGGCCAGATCCTGTTCGTGAAGCACGGCGACCTGGTGTTCCGGTTCATGGGATACACGACCACGTCGCGAATGGGCACCTACGCGGTGACGTTCGAGCGGTCGCTGGAGACCTTCGCTCCGATGAACGAAGAGCGCTGGATCAATCTGGAGCCGAGGCGACTGGAGATCGTACAGGTGCCGGACGAAATGACGGCCGAGCGATTCTTCCAGCGCTTCCCGTCCACGGTAAACCTCGAGACTGTCCGACTCATCAACGGGTGGGAGCAGGGCCAGGTGTTGCCGGCTGGAAGCCCCGCCAAGCGGGTGGTGGGTGAGGGAGTCCCGGGCGACGAATGAGGAGCTGGCGCGTCCCGCTGGGGCGTGGCAAGGTTCCTGCACATGAGGCGGTGGTTCTGTCCCGATTTTGATCACGCCGGAAACGGCGGAAATATGCGTCAATCAGGCGCTCGTCGTGGTCCGGAAGGCGGCTGTTTTCGGCCCGCCAACGAAGGAGGAAACGTTGCATAACGCCACGAAGTACGGTGTGCTTCTCGCAGTCCTGGCCATGTTCGCCGTTCCCGGCACGGGGATGACACAGCCGGCGACTGGCAAAGTCTCGGTCGATTTGCGCGGCGGCGTAGCCATTCCCGCGGGCAACATGGCCACGATCACCGAAGTCGGGGGAGTAGCCGGCGCCAGCGCCATGTGGAACTTCACTCCCAACTGGGCGATCCGGGCCGACTTCGACTACATGGCGCTGAACAAGGGCGAGGACAGCTTCGGCGTTCTGCTGTCGCCCCCGATGGACCTGATGTTCTTCGGTGGGAGCTTCGAGGTCAACTTCAACAGCCCCAGGTTACAGACCATGCCCTTCACCTTCATGCTCAACGTCGGCGCGGGAGCCATGAAGATGACGGTGGACGACACGTATGACGCCACGCATTCGGCCAACGTGTTCGATCACACCTACCCGGCATTCCAGGGCGGGATGAAGATCGGGTACCAGGTGAAGCCGTGGATCAACATCTTCGTCAACGGCACGGCCTACTTCATCCTGATGGATTCGGCGGACACGCCGCCCGCGTTCGGCTTTGATTTCAACAACGGCTGGGTGATCCCGGTCACCGCCGGCGTGCGTCTCACGTTCCTTCGCTGATTTGATGGCGAGCTTAACGGAGTGACGGAGCCGGGACAGGACCGAGCTCCACAAACCCTGCTCGTGGCCCTGGCCCACCCCGACGACGAGGTGGGCATGGTGGCCGCCATGCGTGCCCAGGTGGAGCGTGGCGGCCGGGTCGTCCTCCTGTGGCTCACCCGGGGCGAGATGACCGAGGCCCTCGGGCCTATTCCCCGCGAAGAGATCATCCGACGCCGCACCGAGCATGGGCGAATCGCCGGCGAGATCCTCGGCGTGCAGACCCGGTTCCTCGACTTTCCCGATACAGGTGTTCACGCGACTCCCGAGGCCGCGGCCCGCGTAGCGTGCGTGATCGCCGAGGTCCAGCCAGACGCGGTGCTTACATGGGGTGACGCCTGGCGCCGAGGGCTCAGGCACCCCGACCACCAGGCAACCGGGAAGATCGTCCGCGATGCGATCACGCTGGCCCGGATCAAGCGCTGCGTGGATCCGCTGCCGCCTCACCGGAGACCGGCCCCCGTGTTCACGTACCGTGACCGACACTCCCAGCTGCCGGCGGTAGCCATCGACGCGACCCCGTACAGGGACAAGATCCGTGAGCTCGCGCTCCACTATCAACGCGAGCTCGAGTTTCCCGATCCCGACTGGCTCGAGGACCGGCTGCGAGGCATCGGACGGCGTTGGGACCTCGAATTGGCCGAAGAATATGACTCGTGGGAAACACGAGGCGGGATCGTGGAATCCCTGCTACCGGTGGAAATTCACGGTCCTCCCGACCATCCGGAACGCACCCGCAAAGAAACCCTCTGACGATCCTCCCCCGTTGGGTGGCGCAGTCGCCTCCCGTGACCGATCTTCCCCCGATGCTGGAACCGCGCACCCGCGCGGTCTGACGAACCGAGGCTGTTCAAAATCAGGAGAATATTCGATGAAGACACGTTATTCGTTCGTGCTGGCCGGACTGTCCCTGGCGTTCGCCTTCGCCACGCCGGTCGTGGCGCAGGAGACGGACGTCGCGAAGGAGAAGGCGGAGAAGGCCGAGGCCGCCCAGATGGCCGAGAAGGGCCAGAAGGGCCAGAAGGGCGAGAAGATGATGCGCATGGGCGAGGGCTGCCAGTGCGAGTGCATGAAGGAAGTGCATGAGAAGATGAAGGCGGCCCACGCCGAGGCCGAGGGCGTGGAGATGGACAAAGAGGCCCATGCCGAGATGATGAAGGAGCTGACGGCCGACTGCGAATGCGCGGCGGACTGCAAGTGCATGCAGGGCGAGGGTGAGATGGCCTGCAAGATGCACAAGCACGGCAAGGGCGAGATGGGCGAGGGCGAGGGAATGCAGCACCGGCATGGCATGGAGTCCGACGACGACTCCGATGACGCTGGCGACGACGAGGGCGCTGACGACGACGAGGGCTGATTCCGATCCCCGTCCGGCTTCGATCCGGGCCGGATAGACTCAGGCGACGGACCGAACCGGAGCGGATTCCTTTGCAGCAAGGGGATCCCGCTCCGGTTTCGCATCCTGTCGCAGGTG
>JAUVPT010000030.1 GCA_030598525.1 Gemmatimonadota bacterium | reverse complement strand
TGCCTTCCTCCAGTACGCGCGGCGGTTCTTCAGGCCGATCCAGGACCTGTCGGAGAAGTACAACATCCTGCAGAGCGCGATGGCCAGCTCCGAAAGGGTGTTCAGGCTACTGGACCGGGAACCTCACCCCGTCGAGTCAGAGCCGCGGGCCGCCGACACCGGCCACAAGCTCGTGGAAGCGGAAGCGGTCTCGGCTGCCGACGACGAGACACTCTCCGTCCCGGTACGGGGAGGGCGGATCGAGTTCCGGAATGTGTGGTTCCGATACGGCGACATGGATACGGACGCCGCGCCCCTCGACGCGGAGAATGTCGATTGGGTACTGAAGGACGTGTCATTCACCGTCGAGCCGGGACAGCGAATCGCGATCGTCGGAGCCACGGGCGCGGGCAAATCCACCCTGATCAACCTGTTGATGCGCTTCTACCGGCCGCAGCGGGGAACCATCTTCCTCGACGACACGGACATCTCCGTCGTCCCGGCGTCGGAGGTCAGAAGCCGGATGGGCCTCGTACTCCAGGACGTATACCTGTTCTCCGACACCGTTCTCAGGAACATCGACCTCGGCCGTCCCGAGGTCGGCACCCTCGAGGTAGAGGAAGCGGCGCGCCGGGTCGGAGTGGCAGCCTACATCGACCGTCTACCGGGCGGGTACGACCAGCGGCTCGGCGAGCGAGGCAGCAACCTGAGCGCCGGCGAGCGCCAGCTTCTCAGTTTCGCACGGGCCCTTGCCGGCGACCCTGATCTCCTGATCCTGGACGAGGCCACGAGCGCCGTGGATTCAGAGATAGAGGCTCGGATCGAAGGGGCCCTGGAGGCGCTGATGCAGGGTCGCACCAGCCTCGTGATCGCCCACCGGCTCTCGACGATCCGCAACGCAGACCGCATCCTGGTAATGCATCATGGTGAGATTCGGGAAACCGGAACACACAAGGAGCTCCTGGAACTCGGTGGGCTGTACACACGCCTCCACCGACTCCAATTCGCCGGATCGCCGAGCGCTGCATGAACGATATCCTGAACTTCGTGGTCGGACTGGACTCGCGGTGGGTGCTGGCGGGGCTGCTCGTCGTGCTCGACGCCTGGGCCATCGGGATGATCATCCGGGCGCGGCCGGCCCCGAAGGTGGGGGTCCTGTGGAGCGCGATTGTCATACTGTGCCCGATCATCGGGCTGCTGTTCTGGTATGCCCTCGGACCGAAGCCGATCCCGGGAACGAAGGCCCGGGAAAGCTGAGTCAGGCGGCGGGATCCCCACCCAACAGGTCCAGGATCAGGCGGGCCGAGGCCTCTGTCGCGCCCTTTCCGCTCTCCACGTAGCGCCGGGCCTCCGCACCCATGTCGGCTCTGCGGCTCGGATCGCCCGCCAGCGCCGAAAGGATCGAAGGGACGAGGTCGGGCTCGGCTTCCACGGCGATCCCCCGCTCAACCATCTGGCGGGCCTCCCAGCGGTCGTACACCGGTCCGAACAGCACGGGCAGCCCCGCCGCCGCCGGTTCGACCACCGAATGAAGGCCCTCGCCCCCGATCCCTCCGCCAACCCAGGCCAGATCACATTCGAGGTACAACTCCGCGAGGAACCCTACGGCGTCGACGATCAGCGGGGACAATATCCCAGAACCTGCACTCGCTCCGGGCGCCATGTCAGGAAGAGCTGACCAGATGCGTGCCTCGACTCCGAGGTGTTCCATGCACAGGTCCCGGATCCGCTTCACCGCCGAGGCGTCCGGCTCATGGGGAACGAGGATCAATTCGAGGATATCGTCTGAACCGACGCGCCGAGAAGCCGTGAGGGCCGCCACCGCCTCGACCAGGACTCTCTCGTCCTCGGGCCACGTGGATCCCGCGCACAGGCGAACCCGCCCCACCGTCTTTTCCGGCAACCGCTGACCGCTGGCAGACGCTGCGTGCCGGGCCCGGTCCACTCTACCGAGGGCCCGCTCGAACGAGGCATCGCCTGTGACCTTGATCGCCTCCTTCCGCGTTCCGAGCATCTCGAGCCGCTCGATTTCCTCCTCGGAAACCGCGCCCACGCGGTCGAGCCGACCGTAGCTCGGGACCAGAAGCTGCCGGCCAAGACCACGCAGCCGACTGCTGGACGGCCGGACCGTAGCGTTGATCATTCCCAGGGGTATCTCCAGCTCCGCCGCTGCCCGGGTGAGGGCGGGCCAGGCATCCAGCTTGGCGAATACCATGGCGTCAGGCCGCGAGTGCTCGAGTGCCTCTCGACAAGCCGCCATCGTTTCGAGGGGCGGGTACCCGGCATAGTCCGCCGCCAACTCGCCGAGGACGCTCTCTGCGGAAGGCGATGAATAGCTGACCAGAAGCTGAAGCTCCGGCCTGGCGGAGCGTACCCGATCCACGACGGGGATCGCGCCGGCCAGTTCCCCCGCCGAAGAACCGTGCAGCCAAAGAAGTGGGCGGAACGGATCGCGCTCGTGTTCGGCCCAGCGCGCGATCTCGCTGGCAGCAGCGCGGCGACCCTCCACGGCGGCCGAGACCTTGGGTGAAGCGGCACCGAAAGCCGGAAGCAGGGGCCTCAGTGCATTGACTGCCACGTTGTAGAGGTTCTCAAGCAGGCTCACGGGTCCTCTGCGGTCCGGTTGCCCGGCCGGGCGCCCCGCTCCGGTCCACTCCCCGAAGTTCGCGGGTCCGGCCGTCCAGGTACTGATCATAAAGTACGGCAATCCTCCGTGTCGGGTACAGGACCGACCGCGATCGACATCCGCATCGGGGGACGGGACTCGCTGCACCCATCCGGATCGCCGTATCATTCTCAGAATCGAATCCTCGTGAGGAACGCGTGCGCTACATCGGAAATAAGACGAAGCTCGTCCCGTTTCTCCTGGAAACGATTGCCGAGCTGGGCCTCACACGCGGGGTGGCGAGCGACCCGTTCGCGGGAACCGCGAGTGTCGGGCGGGCACTCAAGACGGCGGGCTGGCGCGTGCACTGCGGGGACCTCCTGGCGGCATCGTACGCCTACCAGGTGGCTCGAGTCGAGCTGGACCGGACGCCCCGTTACTCAGGGGCGCTCTCGGGAGGAAGCGCGACACGGCGTACCATGAGCTACGGTTCGGTTCTCCGCGTGCTCGAGGCTCTGCCTCCGAGGCCAGGCTTCGTCACCGAACACTACACTCCAGCTGGTGAGGACGGGCGCGAGCACGGCCGCATGTACTTCACGCCGGAGAACGGAGCCGCGATCGACTCCTTTCGGGAGCGTGTCTCGGAATGGGGCCGGGAGGGCCTGATCGACCGGGCCGGCGAGCAGCTCCTGCTGGCGACCCTGATCCAGGCCGCGGACCGGGTCGCGAACACTACCGGGGTCTACGCTTCCTTCGTGAAGACCTGGCAACCCAACGCCACACGACGGATCCGTCTCAAGCCCTTGAGGCCGACCGTTCCGCTGGCTCCCTCGGCCCTGGGATGCTCTGCGTTTCGCGGACAGGCCGAGACCTTGCTGCGCCAGGCCGGATCGTTGGACCTCCTGTACCTCGATCCGCCATACAATGAGCGACAGTATCCGGGCTACTACCACATTCCGGAGCTCCTGGCCCAGGGATGGGACCCACCCCCGGAGCTCAGGGGCAAGACCGGGCTGATACCGGATGACGACCTGCGCTCCGACTGGTGTCGCCGCGGTCGCTGCGAGGCAGCCCTGCGCTCGATCCTGGACCTGGCTGATGCCCGGCACGTGCTGCTCAGCTACAACGACGAAGGTCTTCTACCGCGTGACAGTATCGAGGACGCCTTCCGCACGTCCGGCGATCCGGACACCTTCCGCGTATTCACTCGCGGCTATCGGCGGTATCGCAGCGACTCGGACGGGCCTGGCCGCCGGTACCGCGGGGACGCCGTCCGGGAACGGGTGTACTACGTGAGGAAGTCGTGACGTCCGCCGTGCTGCGCCGGGACGGCACCAAAAGGAGTCCTGGACGTATAGCAGGCATGACACGGAACCGCATGCCCCGCACACCCTGCGTCACGTGCGTCGTCGCCATGGTTTTTCTCACGGCCTGTTCCCCGGGCTATGTGCTGCGCGCCGGCTGGGAGGAAGCGAAGATCCTCACGGCCCGCCGGCCGATCCACGAAATCGTCCACGACACCACGGCGTCGGCCGAGCTGCGCGGAAAGCTCCGGCTGGTACAGCATGCCCGGGAATACGCGCAACGGACTCTCAAGCTGGTGCCGGGGGACGCGTTCACCAGCTACGTCGAGCTGGAGCGGGACACCCTGTTGATGGTGGTCAACGCAGCTCACGAGTTCGAGCTTCGGTGGAAGACGTGGTGGTTTCCGATCGTCGGGCGCTTGCCCTACAAGGGGTACTTTGACTTCGAGAAGGCACGCCTGGAAGCCCGGAAGCTGGACGAGCAGGGATACGACACGTGGGTCAGGCCCTCGGCCGCGTTCAGCACCCTCGGGTGGTTTCCGGACCCGTTGATGTCCACGACGCTGCGCGCCGACAGCGCGGGCATCGTGGAGACGGTGATCCACGAGATCACTCACAGCACATTCTTCCCGAAGGGACAGGCCAGGTTCAACGAGAGCTTCGCCAATTTCGTGGGCTACCGCGGAGCGATCTCGTTTTTCTGTGACGGGCTGGCCGACGAGCGGTTGTGCGAAGCAGCCGAGGACCGGTGGCACGACATCCGGGTGTTCGGCCGGTTCTTCCACTCCGTGCTCGACCCGCTCGAGAAGCTGTACGGGTCCGACCTTCCGGCCGACGAGATGCGCGAGGAGAAGGGGAGGATCCTCCGGGAGGCGGCCGAGAGGTTCGAATCGGAGGTCCAGGCCGAGTTTCGGTCCGGGCGCTACCGCGGTCTGGACCCCGAGCGCGTCAACAACGCGTGGCTGCTCTCCCGGATGCTCTACTACACGCGACTGGATGACATGGAGAACCTGTACCAGCGGTACGGCGACATGCCGACGGCCGTAGGCGAGGTAATCCGGGAGACCGGGAACGGAGACCCATGGGAAGCCCTCGATCGACTCCTCGCTCACCCGGTTGCTCTTGAGCTGCCTGCTAGTGCGGTCGAGACTGCGGCTCGCTAGGTTCGAGCGCCATGTACCAGAGCATCCTGATCGGCATCGACTTTTCCGACACCTCCGTCGAGACCGTCCGTTGGGCCGTGTCACGCTTCCCCGAAGCGGACATCACCCTGTTCCACGCCATCGAGCGACTGGGCGTTCCGGGTTACCTCACCCGGGAGCTCGGGTCGAAGCTCGGAATGGTCCAGGAGCGCGAACTCGATGCCCGGGCCAACCTCGAAGAAATAGCGGCGCACTGCGGCATCGAGGCCAGAGTCGAGGTACGGGCGGGCTGGACTCCCGAAGCCCTGGTCGCGGTGACCGAGGAGATCAAGGCCGAGCTCGTGGTGGTCGGAGCGCATCAGAAGCGGATGTGGCCGTCCGATGAGGTAGGCAACACGTGCGTCGCCATCGTGCGCAAGGCCACCGTACCGGTCCTTGTGTGGAGACCGATCCACCACGAACAGGACAAGACGATCCTCGCGGCCCTCGACTTGAGGGACGGCAGTGCTCCCATCGCGGCCACCGGAGCCCGTTACAGCTCGTACTTCGGCGCACGACTGTTGCTGCTTCACGCGATGCCGGGCACGCTGCAGGCTTACGTGAGGGCCGTGAGCTCCCCCACCAAGACCGAAGACATGGTCAAGGTCCTCGAGAAACGCGCGAGGGCGGAAGCCCTGGGCCGGGTGCCCGAGGAGCTCCGGGGGGGTATCGAGATCCAGACGTCCATCGTCCGCGGCCGACCGATCGTACACCACATCCTCAACGTGGCCGAGAACGAAGCGGCGGACCTCATCGTCATCGGCAAGTACCACGCGCCAGGACTCAAGGGGAGGGTGATCCTCGGCGGAATCACCCGGCAGATCATCCAGGGAGCGAACTGCTCCGTCCTCACCGTGCCGGTCTGACCTGATGGCCCGGACCGACATGCCTCCCACCGGCAGTTTTCAATGCGTACGGTGCAGCAAGCCCGACCGGGAGCCCATTTCCCGGCCGCCGTTTCCGAACGAGTTGGGCCGGAGACTCGTCTCCGAGATCTGCTCGGAATGCTGGGAGGAGTGGAAGCAGAGGCAGATGCTCCTCATCAACCACTACGGACTGAACGTCCGAGACCCCCGCGCCCGCGAATTCCTCGTGACGAACCTGAGCGCCTTCCTGTTTGCCGAAGGGGAAGACCAGGCGGAGATCGACACGTCGCAAGAAGGAAACGTCGACTGGTAAGGAAAGCCCCGGGAAATCGCCATCTCCCGGGGCCCTGACAGCAGCGTCCCTCCGGCGTCAGCCCACAACCAGGTTCAACATCCGATCCGGCACGTGGATCGTCTTCCGGATGGATCCACCGCCGATGTGACGCTGCACAGACTCGTCGGCCAACGCAGCGGCCCTCGCCGTCTCTTCGCTCGCACCCCGCTCCAGGGAGATCGTCGCGCGGAGCTTGCCGTTCACCTGGACGGGAATCTCCACCGTGTCCGTCGCAAGTTTCTCGGGATCGAACGTCGGCCACGAACCGTGATCGAACAGGCTCGGCTCGCCGCCAAGCTGCTCCCACAGTTCCTCCGCCAGGTGGGGGGCGATGGGACCGAGCATGATTACCACCGGTCTGACTTCGTCCAGAGTGGGCACCCTGCCCCCGGCCCGAAGCGTGTTCAGGAGTTCCATCAGCGCAGCGATGGCCGTATTGAACGACAGGCTGGCGAAGTCATCCGTGGCCTGGCTGATCGTCCGGTGAACCGCGCGCTCCACGGCCGGGTCCGGGAATCCGGCCATCCCCTCCTCCACGGCGGCTTCCACGGCATCAGCCAGCCGGGAGAGGAACCGCTGAGGTCCGACGATACCGCTGTCCCTGAAGTCGCCACCTTCCTGGTACGGCCCGAGGAACATCAGGTACGTGCGGAAGGTGTCCGCCCCATACCGCTCGATGTATTCGTCCGGGTTGACGACGTTGCCTTTCGTCTTGGACATCTTCGCGCCATCCCGAATGATCAGCCCGTGCTTCCGGAAGCGCACGTACGGCTCCTCGAACGGAACGTGCCCGAGGTCGTGCAGCGCCATGGTGATGAACCGCGAGTACAGGAGGTGCAGCACCGCGTGCTCCTCCCCACCGATGTACATGTCCACCGGAAGCCAGCGGTCCGTACGCGCAGGATCGGTCGGTCGGTCGTCGAAGTCCGTGCTCGGATACCTCAGGAAATACCACGAGCTATCGAGGAACGTGTCGGATACGTCGGTTTCCCGACGCGCTTCGCCTCCGCAGGACGGACATGTGGCAAGGTAGAACGATTCGTCCTTGGCGAGCGGGGCGATTCCGTCGTCCCCCGGCTTGAAGTTCTCCAGGTGCGGCAATACGACCGGAAGGTCCTCCTCTGGAACCGGGACCGTCCCGCACGCATCGCAGTACAGGATCGGAATCGGCGGGCCCCAGTAGCGCTGGCGCGAGATGCACCAGTCGTGGAGGCGGTAGTTCACCCTGGGTTCGGCGAGCCCGCTCTCTCCCAGCCAGTCAATGATCTTCGCCGAGCCTTCGGACGCCAGGAGGCCGCTGAACTCGCCGGAGTTGATCAGACGCTCGTCCTCGGAGTGCTCCACGAAGGCCTCCTCGCCGAGATCCAGTTCGACGGAAGACGGGTCTGCCACACCGTCGAACACGTCGGCCGGAGCCACGACCGGCAGGATCTCCAGCCCGAACTGGCGGGCGAATTCGAAGTCTCGCTGATCGTGCCCGGGGACGGCCATGATCGCGCCAGTGCCGTACTCCATCAGGACGTAGTCGGCGATCCACACGGGGATGTTCTCTCCGGTCGCCGGATTCACCGCGTAACCGCCCGTGAACACACCCGTCTTGGTCCGATCGTCGGCCTTACGTCGTTCCACCATGTCGATCGCCGCGACCGCCGTCCGGTACGCCTCGACCTCGGAACGCCGATCCGCCGTGGTGAGATCCTCGACGAGCGGATGCTCAGGCGCCAGGACCATGAACGTGGCTCCGAAGATCGTGTCGGGTCGGGTCGTGAACACCTCCAGCGTGTCGTCACCGTCGCCCGCCACGAAGAATCGGAGGAGAGCACCCTCCGAGCGACCGATCCAGTTCCGCTGCGCCGTCAGGGTGGACGGCGACCAATCGATCCAGTCGAGGTTCGCGAGAAGTCGTTCGACGAATTCCGTGATCCGGAAGAACCACTGGCTGAGAAGGCGCTGCCCGACCTCGGTGCCGCAGCGCTCGCATTTTCCGCCCTCCACCTGCTCGTTGGCCAGGACGGTCTTGCAGGAGGGGCACCAGTTGACGGGGGCCTCCTTCTTGACCGCGAGGCCCGCGTCATAGAGCTGCAGGAAAATCCACTGGGTCCAGCGATAGTAGTCGGGGTTCGTCGTATCGACCGTGTGAGACCAGTCGTACATGATTCCCGAGCGCTTCAGCTGGCGGGTGAAGTTCGCGATGCTCCTCGGGATCAGGTCCATTGGATGGACGTTGACCTTGAGCGCATAATTCTCGGAGTGAATCCCGAACGCGTCGAACCCGATCGGCTCGAAGACGTCCTTACCCAGAAGCCGCTGGTACCGGGCGTGGAAATCTGCGCCCGTGAAGGCGTACAGGTTCCCGACGTGCAGGCCCTCGGCCGAGGGATAAGGGAACATCATCAGGTTGAAGAACGGACTCGGTGCCCCGTCCATGTCGGGCTCGTTGATTCCTCGGGCCGCCCAGAAGGCCTGCCATTTCTCTTCCAGTGTCGTCGGGTCGTACATATCTCACTGCCGGCACAATCCGGCCTGTCGAATCCACCAGGGCTGCCGCCCGGCTCCGGGTTGACCCGGCCGGCGACGCTCGAATGCCAAGCGGGAGATTATGGGACGGCCCTCCCCCGGTCACAAGCTGAAGAACCCGGTGACCGTGCCTTGCTCCAACCCGACCTCCTCCATAGCGTAGCCTTTCATATGAAACAGACGACGGAAATCGACGGTTGGCTCAGCCCCAGCGTGGCCCTCGTGCTGCTCGAGTCCCTGCGCGACGTGGACACGCCTCCGGAAGTGCTCGAGGACGAGGCGTTCAACATCAGCCTTCCGCGGCGCCTCGGGCTGAGTGACGTCATCGACGGACAGATGCGGCGCTACGCCGACATGCGAAAACGACGACGTCAGCTGGAAGCCAGCGAGTTCATGGATCTACTGCGGCTCATCGCTCGGAGACCGGACGCGCGTATGGTTTTCGAGGCCGCCGGGGACCGGCTCGGTACGGAGTACGTCTCCCGGACCCCACGAGCCGCGGGCCTCGCCCGTCGCCTGGCGCCCGCCGGAATTCGACGCCGTTCCCTCCTGCGGCACCTCAGGCGGGTGGCAGCCTCGCTGAGCCCGGGCAGCGCCATCCGGACGGATCGCGCAGATCCTTCCATTTCCGTGGCCCACTGCCTGCCGGCGGTGGCGGATGACTCCGGGTCCGCCTGCGGTATCATCACCGCGGCATTCACCGCGTGCGCTCATGGCCTCGGGGAGTCCACGCCGGTGCGTCACCCGAATTGCGAGAGCCGCGGGGACGACCGGTGCCTGTGGGAGGTCGCACCCCTCGAACACTAGAAGGCTGTTGAAGATCAGCGACGGCCGGACTCGGGGTCGTCGACGCTCCAGGGCTCCACGTGGACCACGGCTGTCGAAAACCCCGATTCCTCTACCAGTCTTCGCTCGACCGCGTCAGCTACCTGGTGTCCGGCCTCCACGGTTCGGTCGCCGTCCACTTCGATCGTGAGTTCCACGAACGCCGAACCCTCGAGGTCCCCTCGGCTCCGCACTTCGGTCACGGCGCGCACCCCTGGAACGCCGGAGACGAAGCGGCAGATCCCGGCCGCGTCCACGGCGACTCGGTCTACCAGGGAGGGTATGGCGTGCCGAAGGATCTCCCAGCCGCTGTGCGCGATGAGAAGCGCCACGACAATTCCGAGCCATGCGTCAGCGGACGGCCAACCGCGGCTCACCAGGAGCAGGCCTCCGAGGACCGATGCCGTGACGAGCACGTCGGCGCCGGTGTGGCGGGCGTCGGCCTTCAGAAGCACGCTGTTGAGTCGCTTCCCCGCCCGATTCTCGGTCCACGCCACGGCCACGTTGACTGCCATGGTCCCCACAAGCACAGCGAAGGTGAGGAACTCGAGGCGGGGCGGCGCCGGATCCCCCAGCAGTCTGCCGACCGCGGCGCTCACCAGCTCGAAGCACGTGACGGACAGGAAAGCGACGACGGCCAGGGCACCCAGAACCTCGAATTTGGCGTGACCGTACGGGTGCTCTTCGTCCGGCGGAGCAGACGCGGCTTTCACCGCCGCGAGGCCGACCACGTTGTTGAGCGCGTCCACTCCAGAGTGGGCCGCGTCTCCCAGGACGGCGAGCGAACCTGAGCGTACGCCGACCCATACCTTGGCGACGATCACGACGAGATTGGCGAACAGGACTGCCCACAGGACGCGGCGTACCGCGGCGTGCCTGTCGGGGATCACCGGTTGGACCACCGCCCGGTGCCGGGCCGTCGGCCACTGCCCCTGCGTCGGGATCCGCCCATTCGATCCAGAAGGACGCGAATCGGGGCCCTGCGGGGAACCTTAGTGCCGGTGTCCTCATAGCGATCGTACAGGCCCGGGTAACCGAGGCCGACCCACACACCGACGGCCAGCGCCAGCGCGCTCGCGACGATCAAGAGGATGAGAAAGGTCGTGTCGCTCATCGGGTCCGTTCCAGGTTCCGTTCCGTCGCTCCTCGGACCTGTAAATCTCGCGCTCCGCTGGCTTGACGCAACCTCTCGCGCGTCGGACGTGCAGCCGCCTGCACTGTGCTTGCACATTCGCTCAGGGGGAGCCAGCTTTTGGAGGAACGTCGGCGCGTCGTGCCGGCGTCGTGCCGAACCCGGCAGTTTCAACTTCAGGAGAGGTCACCGTGGGCGACTCCGACTTCCGTCGCGGCTCCTTCCGTCGGACCGTGAGAGCCAGCCTCGCTGTGCTCGGCCTGGCCGCTTTCGTGGGGGGCTGTGTAGACGAGGACACCGTGTTCAACGACCGGCCGTTCGGCGACGACGCACCGGCCTCGGCCGGCGGCATGCTGGGGTATGTGCAGGGACAGGCCGGAGAGCCGACGTGCGCGCAATGTCACGCCACGCCGAGCGCGAACTGGACCACAACGGCGCACGCCGGCGCGTGGAACACGCTCCAGGACAGCGGACACGCGCAGGAGTTCTGTGAGGCCTGTCACACGGTCAGTCAACTCGGCAACGCGGCGACCGATCCGGTCGGTTGGACGTCCACCGGGGACTCGCGGTACGTGGACGTGCAATGCGAGTCATGCCACGGGGCCGGGGAGACCCACGTGGCGGACCCCGAGGCCTCCCAGCCGCTGGCGTCGCTCGCGGTCGGAGATGGCCTGACCAACGGCTGCGGCGAGTGCCACAACGGCACCCACCATCCGTTCGTCGAGCAGTGGGAGATGTCGAAGCACTCCGAGGTCGTGGGCTTCGCGGCCAGTCGGCTCGAGTGCGCCAGCTGCCACCGCGGCCAGGGCACCCTCCTCGCCTGGGGCGTTCGGGGACCTTACGTCGAGAAGTTCTCGGAAGAGCCCCTCGCGGTCGTGTGCGGCGTGTGTCA
>JAUVPT010000212.1 GCA_030598525.1 Gemmatimonadota bacterium | reverse complement strand
GCACGAGGACTTCGGGGCCTTCTGGGATGACGTGGTCGACAAGGGCGGCTGGATGGACCTGTTCTACGATGATACCGATCCGGCGCGAGTCAGTCGAAGACCGGACGGCCGGATTGACCTGATGCCCGGGGAGCTTCTGGAGGTGCTGGAAGAGGAGGGGCGGCCGGACGCGTCGTACATCCAGGTCACGCCGCCGGGAGGAGCCACGCACGATGAGAGTACGCTTCTCCTGATTCCGTACAGGCTCTCGACCCTCTCATCAGGCACGCTTATCCTCGAGCGCTGGCTGGTCGAGCAACTCAGTATCCTTCCCGACGTCCAGTGGAGTCCGTGGGTGGAAGTGAGCCCCGAGGCAGCTCACACCCTGGGGCTCGACGACGGAGCCATGATCTACATCGTCTCGGACCACGGACGCGTTCGAGCCCGGCTGAAGATTTTCCCGGGCACTGCGACCGGGAACGTCTGCGTTCCATATCGATTGCGTCACCCGGATGGAGAGGAGGCGAACCCCCTCCGACTGCTGGATGACACTCGCGACCCGCTCACCGGGCTCCCGTCCTGGTGCTCCACTACTGTCCGGCTCCAACGAGCGTGAGGAGGCTGGAGAGATGACACGCTGGGGCATGGTAATCGACCTGGATCTGTGTACGGGATGCGCGGCGTGCGAGGTCGCATGCAAGAGCGAGAACAACATCGCGACAGTCTCGCCCGGCCAGGCCGAAATGGGACGCGCCATCAGCTGGATGAAAGTCCAGACGGAGCTGGAGGGGGAGTTTCCAGAGACCAGCGCCGTATTCTACCCTCGCCCATGCATGCACTGTGACAATCCGCCGTGCATCAAGGTGTGTCCCGTGGGAGCCACCTTCATCGGCGACGAGGGCATCGTCGGTCAGATCTACCCGCGCTGCATAGGCTGTCGGTACTGCGCCAACGCCTGCCCCTACATCGCGAAATACTTCAACTGGTACGGCCCCGAACGGTCCGAGTCGGAACGCAGGCACCTCAATCCGGACGTCTCAGTGCGCCAGGCGGGTGTCATCGAAAAATGCACGTTCTGTCACCACCGGCTGCAGAAGGCCAAGGAGCTGGCCCGGGCCGAGGGACGACCGATGCGCGAGGCCGATTACCAGCCCGCGTGCGTGGACTCCTGCCCGACGGCCGCGATCACCTTCGGCGATCTCGATGATCCCAACCACCGGGTGGCGGAGCTCAAGGAGGATCCCAGGGCGACGCGGTTGATGGAAGACCTGGGAACCAGGCCAAAGGTCTATTACCTCGCACCGAGGGAGTGAGATGCGCCAGGACGCGGACGCCTTGCTGGCCAACCTGCCTCCGGACGAGCGAGTGCTGCTCAGGCCGCTCCTTGTGACTTCGCGGGGATTCCGCGTGACGGCAGCCCTGTTGGGCGCCGTCACCCTGTGGGGGTTGTTCGCCTACTATCTCCAGGTTCGGCACGGCCTCGGCCGAACCGGACTCAACCGGCCCGAGTACTGGGGCATCTACATCATCTGCTTCGTCTTCTTCATCGGGATCAGCCACGCCGGTACGCTGATCTCTGCTATTCTCCGTGTCAGCAAGGCCGAATGGCGGCGATCGATCACGCGCTCGGCGGAGCTGATCACGGTCCTCGTCATCGGTTTCGGGGCGATACAGCCGATCATCGATCTCGGGCGGCCGGACCGGGTGCTCAACGTCATGTTACACGCACAGCTGCTGTCGCCCCTGCTGTGGGATGTGATGAGCATCGGTCTCTACTTCATGGCCTGCACGATATACCTGTACGTGCCGATGCTTCCCGACCTGGCGCTCATCCGCGACTTGGGAATCAAGGCCCCGCGGCTCTACGGGTTCCTGGCGGCCGGCTACCAGGACACGCCCCCGCAGCGGGCACGGCTCGAGAAGGTCATCGGAGTCCTGTCGATCGTGGTGATCCCGATCGCCGTTTCGGTGCACACGGTGATCGGGTGGATCTTCGCCATGACGCTCCGCCCGATGTGGCACAGCACGATCTTCGGACCCTACTTCGTGATGGGAGCGATCTATTCGGGCATCGCGGCGATCCTGGTGGCGATGGTCATTCTGCGGAAGGCGTACGGGCTCCAGGAGTACTTCAAGGACATCCACTTCGACTACCTGGGCCGGCTGCTGCTCGTGTTCAGCCTCCTCTGGTTCTACTTCACGTTCGCCGAATACCTGACGGCATTCTATGGCGGCGAGCCCGCGGAAATGCGGGCCTTCTGGGCCAAGATATCGGGACCGTTCGCCGTCCCGTTCTGGACGATGGTGGCGGGATGTTTCGTCATCCCGCTCGCGCTCATGTCGCGGCGGGCCACGCGGACCACGAAAGGCACCTTCGTCGCTGGGATCGCGGTCATGATCGGAATGTGGCTGGAGCGGTACAACATCGTGGTCCCGACCTCCGTCAACCCCCGTTGGGAGATCGAGTCCATCGGCCACTACCTGCCCTCGTGGGTCGAGTTCTCGATCATGGCCGCAACCTTCTCGGGCTTCATACTGCTCTACATGCTCGCCACGAAGTTCATCCCGATCGTCAGTATCTGGGAGATCAAGGAAGGAAGAGAGGAGTCCGTCAAGCTGGTCGCGGACCGGGTGGCCACGTATCTGCCCAATGAACCGGCGGTCGCCGCGGAGGAGAGCTCATGATTCGCGGCATGCTGGCGGTGTGGCTCGCGGCGCTCCTGTTCTTCGCGATCGCTTCTACGGCCTCCGGACAAACCTCCGAGCCGTTCACCGGAGACCCCACCGTGGGCCGCGGGATCTTCGTGGACCGGGGGTGCGTCGACTGTCATTCGATCTGGGACAACGGTGGCTCGCTCGGGCCGGACTTCGCGGTCGTCGGGGCGGGGCGCAGCCTGCAGCAGCTCGCCGGTCTGTTCTGGAACCACACGCCGCGCATGATCGAAACGGTTCGCGACAGGGGTACCGAGTGGCCGACGTTCTCCGAAGACGATCTCGCCGACATCATCAGCTACATCTACTACGTGAAGCTGTTCGACGAGCCGGGGGATCCCGAATCCGGCGAACGCTGGTTTCGTGAGAAACGCTGCGTAGCGTGCCACGCGGTAGGCGGTATCGGGGGAGATGTCGGTCCGCCCCTGGATTCCTATGCCAACTATGTAGCTCCGATCATGCTGGCAACGGGATTGTGGAACTCGGGGCCCGCCATGCAGGCTTCCCAGGTGGCGCGGGGCGTCCCGATGCCGATCTTCGTCGGACGGGAGATGTCGGACATCCACGCTTACATCAGACAGCGGTCCAGCCTGCGCGATCGCGAACTCATATTCCTCCAGCCCCCCGATCCGAACGCGGGCCGAGGTCTGTTCGCTGAGAAGGGGTGTTCTCGCTGCCACGGTGACGACGGCCGCGGCACCCGTTCCGGCCCCGATCTGCGCACGGCGACCCAGCGCATGCAGGTCTCGGAGATCGCCGGCCAGCTGTGGAACCATTCCTTCCAGATGTCCGCTGCGATGGGGGCCCTGAGCAGCACGTTTCCGAAGTTCCAGGCCACGGAGATGGCCGACGTCATCAGCTTCCTCTATTACCTTCGCTTCTACGAGTCCGACGGCGACCTCGAGGCCGGAGAGCGCGTCTACGTCAGTAAGAGATGCGCCAGCTGCCACGCAGGTGAAGCCAATTCCATCGTCGGACCCGATCTTTCCCAGTCTGAGAGCATCCTCACTCCCCTCGGCCTGGCCACCGCGATGTGGAACCACGCGCCGGCCATGTATGACCTGATTCAATGGGAAGAGTGGCCTCGCTTCGAAGGCGAGGAAATGCGTGATCTTTCCGTTTTTCTGAGAAGTATGTCGTCGAAGCCGTAGTTGTCGGGACGCGTCGGGTAAGCATCGCGTCCCCGGATGGAGGTCCCCGCCTCATGATCAGCACTGAGATGTCGTACTCGCTGCTCCCCGCGTCCTCGTACAGGCCGCTGCCGAGGATTCTCGTCGTCACCTTGCTCACGCTCGGCGCCCTGGTGGCATGGCCCCAGCGGCAAGCAGGGGCGCAAGCCACAGCGGAGTCTGTTCCCGATGCACTGGAAGGCGCGAGGATCTTCGGAGCGAAGGGATGCGCAGGATGTCATGCGGTCCAGGGCCTGGGCGGAGGCGAGGCAGCCGATCTCGGACGTGTGGCCGAG
>JAUVPT010000158.1 GCA_030598525.1 Gemmatimonadota bacterium | reverse complement strand
TCTAGCGCTACAAACGACAGAGGAGTCACGGTGAACCTGCCTCGGCGGAGCCTGCAATTCTACTCGATCCGCGATATCGAGAGCCTTCCTCAGTTGTCTGGTCTTCCGGCCGAGGACCGGTTCGCGATGCGTGTGGTCGCCCACGTCTTTCCCTTCAGAACCAACAACTACCTCGTCGAAGAGCTGATCGACTGGTCGCGTGTGCCGGACGATCCGATATTCCGCCTCACATTTCCGCACCGCGATATGCTGAAGCCCGACGAATTCGGCAGCCTCGCCGCGGCCGTGAAGAACGATGATATAACCGAGATCGCGCGGATCGTGGCCGCGATCCGCTCTCGCCTCAATCCGCACCCGGCCGGCCAGGCCGACGCCAACGTGCCCGTCATGCACGGGGAGCGCGTTCCGGGCATCCAGCACAAGTACCGGGAAACGGCCCTGGTCTTCCCGTCGCCCGGGCAGACGTGTCACGCCTACTGCACGTACTGCTTCCGCTGGCCTCAATTCGTGCGCACCGAGGCGCACAAATTCGCCACGGACAGGGAACTCACCTTCCTCACGTACCTGCACCGCCACGACGAGATCACGGACGTGCTGCTTACGGGCGGTGATCCGCTCATCATGAGCGCCAGCCGGCTCGGAGCGTACCTGGAGCCGTTGCTCGGGCCCGGCTTTGAGCACATACAGACTATCCGCATCGGCACGAAGTCCCTGGCCTGTTGGCCGTTCCGTTTCGTCAGCGACGGGGACGCCGACGACTTACTTCGCCTGTTCGAGCGTACCGTAAAGTCCGGCAAGCATCTGGCTTTGATGGCCCATTACAGCCATTGGCGGGAGTTGTCGACGCCCGTCGCCCGGGAGGCGGTGCGGCGAATCCGTGACACCGGCGCCGTAATTCGCACACAGGCTCCGCTGATGCGTCACATCAATGACGATTCCACCGTATGGACGCGCATGTGGACGGAGCAGGTGCGCCTGGGATGCGTTCCGTATTACATGTTCGTCGAGCGTGACACGGGAGCGCACCACTACTTCTCGGTCCCGCTCACACGGGCGCTCGACATCTACCAGGCGGCATTCCGGCGCATGTCGGGAATCGGCCGCACGGCGCGGGGTCCGGTGATGTCCGCTCACCCGGGGAAGGTGCTGGTTCAGGGTGTGGCGCACGTGGCGGGACGGAAGGTCTTCGTTCTGTCGCTCATCCAGGCAAGGGATCCGGAGCAGGCGGGGCATGTCTTCCTCGCGCGCTACGACGCTCAAGCCACGTGGCTGACCGACCTCGTTCCGGCGTTCGAGGAAATGGGCCACGTGCTCGGTGACATCGCTGCGGCCCGTTTCACATCCCGAAGTCGAGAGCCCATCTGGCAAGCCCGAACAGCACCAGGGCCAACCCTTCCCACCGCGACAACCGCCAGCCGGTACGGGCGAAGACGACCACCAGAATTACCATCGCCGTCAGAGCGATGAGCGAGGCCCTCGCGCCGGGTCCCACCGCCTGCGGATGCAGAACGCCGGCGACACCCAGGACGCCGAGGAGATTGAACAGGTCGCTCCCGATCACGTTCCCGACACTGATTTCGTATCGGCCGCGCAACACGCCGACCAGAGATGTGGCGAACTCGGGGACGGATGTGCCAGCCGCGACGACCGTCACCCCGATCACCCAGTGACTCACACCGAAGCTCCGTGCTATCGGAATGGCGGTATTCACCAGCAGGTGGGAACCGATGGCTAGCAGCGCAATCCCGAATGCCAATCCAGCCAGGGCTCTCAGCGCTTTCAGGGCATCTTCACTGTTGATCCTGTCGCCTCGCACCGCAACCGCCAGGCCGGGCTCCAGCCACTGAAGGCGGCCGATGGCGAGCACGACTCCCAGGTAGGTGGCCATACCCACCAGGAGAATCGCTCCATCGAGCCGATCGAGTCTTAAGTCCGATGCGATCAGACCGAGGAGCAGCAGAGTGGCGAGGATCAGGGCCGAGCCATCGCGCCGGATGAGCACTCGAGTCGTCGGAATCGGCCGGATGATCGCTATGGTTCCGAGGATGAATCCCAGGTTGAATATGTTCGATCCGACGATGTTGCCAACGGATATGTCCGGGTGCTTCTCGAAAGCGGCGACCAGGGTAACACCGAGTTCGGGTAGCGATGTTGCCGCCGCCACGAGCGTCAGGCCGACGATCAGCTCCGAGATCCGCAGCCGCCTCGCGATCCGAGCTGCCGTATCTACGACCTGCTGGGCGCCTCTGCCGATGAAAACGATCGCGATGACTGCAACAAGCCAGTTCGCCCAGAGTGGAAGGTCGTCGAGTCGAAAGCCGCTGAGGTCAAACAAGGCGACTCTCCATGACGCGGTGGATGGAGTTCCGGGACCTGCCCGCTAACAGGCCTCGATGGCCTCGAGCAATTCCGACACCAGGCAGTGACCCTCGACGGGATGCCTCATCGGCGTGAGCGTGTGGACGTCATAGTGGTTGCGACGGCCCCGCCGCTCGAGCGACAGATACCCGGCATCCCTCAGGTCAGCGACGATGCGCTGCACCGCACGCTCGGTGATCCCCACTCTGGCCGCAAGGTCTCGCATGCGCATCGTCGGATCACTGACAATGCAGATCAGTACGTGGCAGTGGTTCGTGAGAAAGGTCCACTGATCGTTCGTGCGTTTCGACATGGATCCCGTGGTGGCCATAGGACCGACCCCTCCCTATACCGGCTATTGTATTCGCGCTTTCTATTTCGTATAATAAATGTCGTACATGGCGGGGTCAAGCGATGCCTGGGAGGGAACCGATGCAACTTCAGGAACTCCAGGGTCACATTCGCGAACTGGCATCTCTGCCCGAGACCCGGTCTCCCATGGTCAGCTGCTACTTGCGGGTCGAAGGCGGACGCCTGAGGCACCGCAGGACATTCGCGAACCGGGTCGAGGAGCTCAGGCGGAGTTTTGCAGGAGAGGCCGCGGAGCTGTTCGAGGAAGCTCTCACGCCTGTCGAGCGGTTCCTGTCGGGGGAATTGCACCGCAGCTCGAAGGGCGTGGCCGTCTTCTCACGGGCCGGGCGACAGCCTTTCTTCCTGGCCCTCCAGTTCTACGTCCCCCTGCCCACGTGGATAGCGGCGGACACCCTGCCGAACATCTACCACCTCGTCGAGCTCAAAGACACCTACTGGCGGTTCGTCGTGCTGGTCTGCTCGCAGGACACAGCCCGTATCCTTTCGGTGAACCTGGGCGCCGTGACGCTCGACCTGCTCCGCGAGAGACCCGAGCTGCGTCGGCGCGTGGGTCGCGAATGGACCAGGGAGCATTTTCAGAGGCACCGCGCGACGCGCACCGGGCAGTTTGTCGGCGACGCGGTCAAAGCGCTGTCCGAAGTGATGACGGCCGGTAGCTACGATCACCTGATCTTGGCCGGAGATCCGAAGATGACGGCGATGGTGAGAAGGGCGCTGCCTTCGCACGTGGCATCGCGACTCTCCGGCGTCATCCGAAAACCGGGACGAACCGGGGCGCGGGACGTCGTGGCCGAGAGTATCGCGTCCTTCGTCGAGGCGGAGCACAAGGAATCGCATGCTACGGCGGAGGAACTGCAGCGAGAGCTCCGCACCGGTGGTCTGGCTGTCGTTGGAACACGCTCATCATACTTCGCGCTGAAGCGAGGTCAGGTCGAAACTCTCGTAATGGACGCGGAGTACTCACCTCGCCCTGGATGGGTGTGCCGTGGTTGCCGCCTCGAGCGGACAGTCGAGCAGTGGCCGAAGAAATGCCCGGCGTGCGGTTCGCACTCGCTGGAGGACCTGAGCATCAGAGAAGCCATGCTGCGGCTGGCCGAACAGCGGGGCTGTCAGGTGGAGCTGGTGCGTGACAGCGCAACGCTGAGGCGATTTGGAGGCGTCGGGTGTCTGCTTCGCTTCCGTCCCGGGCAGCAGGGCAGGACGAGACCGCCGGGCAAGACCCGGCAACAGGACAAGACCCCACCACAGCGCGGGTGGCGCGGGACCGCTGTGACTCCGACTCCGGTGTAGCCGACGTCGAAGCCCACGATGTGGCCGTCCGCCGGCACGCGAAAACCTTGAACACGGACAGCCATGGATCTCTGGGCAGCGCTGCTGAACATACTGATACTGCTCGCCGCAGCCATCATTCTCGGTGGGCTGTGCGAGCGTTTCAAACTGAGTCCGCTTCTCGGTTACCTCCTGGCCGGCGCATTGCTCGGTCCCCATGCGTTCGACCTGCTGCCGGGTCACGAGACCGTGACCGCGATTGCCGAGTTGGGCGTCGCGCTCCTGCTGTTCACCATCGGCCTCGAGTTCTCGTGGCGACGACTTCGAGCCATCGGTCCAGTGGCCCTCGGCGGTGGCACGCTTCAGGTAGTGCTCACGGCTGCGATAACGGCGGGGATCTGCCTGGTATCCGGGCTCGGGCCGCGCACCTCGGTCGCAGTCGGCGCCGTGATCGCCCTGAGCAGCACAGCCGCAGTCCTGCAGCTTCTCACGACCCGCGGCGAGATCGACTCGGTTCACGGGCGTTACTCGGTGGGGATTCTCCTGTTGCAGGACATGGCAGTCGTGCCGCTCGTGCTGCTGATTGCGGTCCTGAGCAGCGGCGGGTCGATCGCCGAGGTCGGCTGGGGTCTCATCCGGGCAGTCGGGTCGGCAGCGGTGCTCGTCGCCGCCCTCCACCTGCTGCTCAGCTATGCACTTCCGGTACTCCTCGGTGCCAGAATCGCCGAGCAGTACGGCGACCTGCCGATCCTTCTCGCGGTTGTCACACCTTTGGGGGCAGCATGGTTGTCGCATCAGTTGGGATTCTCACCCGCACTCGGGGCTTTCGCAGCAGGCATGCTGCTGGCTGAATCTCCGTTCGCTACCCAGATCCGCTCGGACATCATTCCGTTCCGAACGCTC
>JAUVPT010000152.1 GCA_030598525.1 Gemmatimonadota bacterium | reverse complement strand
GAGACGGTCTATGTAGCCGTAGTCCCCGTCAGCGACCTCCGCCGCGAGATCGGCGAGCGGGGCCACTTCGAGCCCGACATCGGCAGGCTCGGCGCGCGGCCAGACTTCCTGGCCGAGTGCTGCGGAGACGGGGCTGAACAGCAGGAGGAATGCGGCGAGGTACATCACGACGCGCATGGGTGGCTCCTTGCCTGATGTGGCTGGCCTGGCGCGGCGCTCACCTCGAGAAACGCAGGCGGATCTCGTGAGATGAGACCGAATAGACCCGGATATGTCCCTTCGCCGCTGCAAATTCGGCCTGGCCCGTCGGAAGAAACAGGTTGTGCGTGGCGGCGTTGTTCCCACTCGTCCATCGAATGGCCACCGAGTACGTGTCCCGGTTGGGCATGCCGGCATAGATAATCCACCAGCCTCCCGCAAACGCACCGCGAAGTTTCGCCTCTTCGCCGACTTTCAGCGTAAGGTCCTGCGCGGTGGCCATGGCTCAGCCGTCCCCTTCCCGCCCTTCCAGGTCAGTGTTTCCGTCCTGGAACTTCAGGTTGTACCGAAGCCGGTCCACCTGCCAGCTACCCCGCCGCTTTCGCAGGCGGAAATCGTACGTGCCGACCAACGTCCTGGTGTTTCGATCGCTGTCGTTCGGAAGGTAGTGATACGAGATGCCGTAGCAGGAGGCGGTGGCTTCTTCGCCGTGCAGCTCCACCTCGTAGTTCCCCGCCTGGTGGTGAATCGCCTGCAGGTGACTGAGTCCCTCGCGCCACCCGTCGACGATGGCGGCCCCGGTCGTGGTCTCCGGTTCACCCCCGGCGATCGACGTAACGTCGAGCAACACGTGGGGAGCGAGGCAGTCCTCTGCCTGCGCCCAGTCCTTCTCGTCCACGCTGCGGAACAGGCGATTGATGGTGGTGATAACTGCGTCTTTCTCGAGGAGTCGGCGGAGGGGGTCCTCCTGCCTCAATCCGTTGCTCATCTATGCTCTCAAACGTGGCTGGTGTAATCAGTGCAGCGCTCGGGCCACAATGTACACGAAAGGCGGCCGCGGGGCTTTCCCCGGGCCGCCCTGGTCTTTCAGGCAGGAACCCGTCTCACAGCTGCGCCGGCGCTCGGCTGCACGCCGGCTAGGCGCCGCCCTGGCCGAACAGGCCGCCGGGCGACACCCTCGACTCAAGGTCGAGAAGGTGCTGCTTGCGCCACAGACCTCCTCCGTAGCCCGTCAGGCGGCCATCGCTACCGACAACCCTGTGGCACGGGATGAAGATGGCCATGCGGTTGTCGCCGTTCGCCCGCGCCACTGCTCGCACGGCTGACGCACGGCCTATGGCGCGCGCCACGTCCGCGTAACTTCGGGTCTCGCCAAACGGTATCTTCTGCAACTCGTCCCAGACCGTCTGCTGGAACTCAGTACCCGGGGCCACCAGCGGGATCGAAAACTGCTGCAGAGTCCCGGCGAAGTAGGCCTCGATTTCCGCTGTCGTCCGTTTCAGGAGGCCGTTGTCTCCGGGTACGAGAACGCAGTCCAGCCGATTCCGCAGCCTGTCGAGCTGCCTCTCGAGGCGACGGCGGTCCGAGAACTCGAAGAAGTAGAGAGCGTCGTCCGTACCGCCGGCGATCATCGGGCCGAGCGGTGTAAGCACTCGCGTGACCTGCAGCACGATTCCAGTTCCTGTCGACATGGGAGCCGCCCCGACGAGCTGCCGAAACGCCTCGTTGAAGCCGCTCAGCGACTCGTATCCGTGTTGGTAGGCCGTGGTAGACACTCCGACTCCCTCCCTGATCTGTTCGAACGCGAGACCCAGCCGTCGCGACCGGCAATACGCGTGAAACGTCATTCCATGGTGCTTCTGGAACCACCGTCGAACGCGGTCGGGGTGAAGGCCTAGCTCGCGCAGGTCGTGATCCCTCCACCGACGCGCCGGATCTTCGTCGAGAGCGGCGAGAAGCTCTCGCAACCACTCCGGCGGGCTTCCGGACGGCTCCATGGGCCGACACCGCCGGCACGGTCGATACCCCGAAAACAACGCATCCCTGGCGGTGGCGAAGAACTCGACGTGTTGTGGCTTCGGTTTGCGCGCGGGGCACACGGGGCGGCAGAAGATCCCCGTCGTTCGGACTCCGGTGAAGAAGACCCCATCGTAGGTCGCGTTCCGACTCTGGAAAGCGTCCATCATCTCGGCATGCCCCGGCAGTGATTCCATGCTCATGGAAACCAAGATCGCTGCAACGGCCCTGTGGGGCTACCGAAAACTTCGGGGTGAATCCTGTCGACCGCCGTGGGGTCCGACGGCGGGTAGCCGGAGAGGGCGGCGGGTCTTCACCGTAGCCACTCAGGCTCCTCGATCGTGCGGGGATCGTCGGCATCCCCCGTGTTCAACGTCCCGGCCGGCTCGAACAGGAGCACCTGGACTTCCTCCGCGGCCACGGGTCGGTGCTCCACCCCGCGAGGAACGATAAGGAACTCTCCGGGCTCAATATCGATCGCCCTGTCCCTGAGCTCCATTCGGAGGGAGCCGTCGAGCACCAGGAATAGCTCGTCCTCGTTCTCGTGGCTGTGCCACGTGAATTCCCCGTGCAGCTTGGCCAGCTTCACGTGCTGGCCGTTGAGCTCGCCCACGATCCGCGGATGCCAGTGGTCCGGAATGCGAGACAGCCTCTCGCGCAGATTCACCTTGTCCAGCATCCGTTCCTCCATGCGCCTTGACCCGAGTTCCGATCGCCATTTCTGTAGAGAGTACTGTGCGCGCCATGGGGCGCGAGGGCAACGACCGCTTCCCCCGGGCTTGACACCTCCACCCGGTTTGTCCTCTCTGGAGGGACAATTTCACAAACGCTGGCGGATGACCCTGTGACATTTCCACAGATCGGCAGCGCTGGCGAGGCGGTGGCCCGCGCTGCGATTGCACCGCGCTAACACAACCGGAGGTGACAATGGTGGCCCTTTCCGTAGCTGCAATGGCCGGCGGCCAGGTAGAACTCGATGCTCCCACGTTGGAATCTTTCGCGGCCGGCCTCGAGGGTTCGTTGATCACACAGGACGATCCGGGTTATGAAGAGGCGCGCGCCTTGTGGAACGCGATGGTCGTGAAGCGACCTGCCCTGATCGCCCGGTGCGCGGGCGCGGCCGATGTGAAGTCGAGTCTCGACTTCGCCCGCCGGAACGGACTGCTGTTCTCCGTTCGGGGTGCAGGGCACAACATAGCGGGCAGCGCGCTGTGCGAGGGCGGTCTCACTATAGACCTGTCGCAGATGAGGACCGTGGATGTGGACATGGACGCCGGCACGGCCCGGGTTCAGCCCGGGGCGACGCTCGGAGACGTCGATGCCGCCACCCTTCCGCTCGGCAAAGCGATTCCGGTAGGCATCAACTCAACCACGGGAATCGCCGGACTCACGCTGGGAGGCGGGTTCGGGTGGCTGAGCCGCAAGTATGGCCTGACGATCGACAGCCTTCTGTCGGCGGACGTGGTGACCGCGGACGGCCGCCAGTTGACCGCGAGTGAAACGGAAAATGCTGACCTGTTCTGGGGTCTCAAGGGCGGGGGCGGCAATTTCGGCATCGTCACGTCGTTCGAGTTCCAGCTTCGAGACGCAGGTCCGGACCTGCTGTGCGGCCTGATCGTTCACCCGGCTTCGGACGGGCGGAACGTTCTCACAGCCTGGCGGAAGTTCGTGGCAGAGGCGTCGGACGACATGACCGTGTGGACGGTGCTGAGGGATGCCCCACCTCTGCCCTTCCTTCCCGAAGAAGTGCACGGCACGCAGGTCATCGTCCTGGCCTTCGTCTACGCAGGCGATCCGGCGGACGGCGAGCGGGAGCTGGAGTCACTGCGCGCGTACGGCAATCCGCACGGCAACCACATCGGAGTGATGCCGTTCGCCGAGTTTCAGCAGGCCTTCGACCCGCTTCTGACCCCCGGGTCTCGGAACTACTGGAAGTCGCACAACTTCGCCGGCATCGACGACGGACTCATCGACCTGCTGCTGGAGTCCGCCGGCAACCTGCCGAGCGCCCAGTCGGAGATCTTCGTCGCGCAGGTGGGTGGCGAGGCGGCCAGGATTTCGGCCGACTCCGCGGCCTACCCACACCGGGACGCCGCTTTCGTGATGAACGTGCACACTCGCTGGGAGGATGCGGGCGACGATGAGCGGTGCGTGGCATGGGCCCGCGAGTTCTTCGACGCGACGGCCGGCTATGCGACCGGTGGCGTGTACGTCAACTTCGTCAGCGAAGCGGAGGATGCGGCCCGGGTCACGGCCGCCAACGGGGCAAACTACGAGAAGCTCCAACAGGTGAAGGCGAAGTACGACCCGGGGAACGTGTTCCGCACCAACCTGAACGTCAGGCCCTGAGCGGCTCCGCCAGAAATCTGCAGATCGGCGAGTAGCGCCGGACCAGGCCTCCCGGAACCGTCGTCAGGTCCCGGGAGGCCTTTCTTTCCAGTTCCACCACTGAAGCAGCGCGGGCTCGTGGACCTCGTGTGACGCGAAGTACACCGCGCAACGGAACACGTACTTCACGCACGGATCGAGCCGCTCGCCGCGAAGCTGACAAAGATCATCGTACAGGTGGTCGGGGTTGCGGCCGCGCAACTCTCTGACGGCCCCGATGCCGAGATCGACAAGACAGGATTCGATGCTCGGGCCGACGCCCGGAATGGTCCTGAGGTCAGAATTCGTCCGAGTCGACACTTCGCCCTCCGGCTCAGGTGGACACCGAAGATACACCGAACATCGAGTTCGAACAATGGAGTCCGAGCGGCCTCGTCAGTCGTCGAGCAGTTGCCGCTCGAAGACCACCTGGGTCTTGGTGAGAACGAAACCCAAGTCCTCGTAGAACAGCCGCGCATCGTTGCGCGTGGTCCGGGTGCGAATCCGGAGAGTAGCGATTTCTCTCGCTGACGCCCATTCCTCGGTCTCGGCCACCATCCGGCTGCCAATTCCGTGACCACGCAACCGCTCCGTGACCACGAGACCGCCCAGCTCTGCGAACGGCTCCCCTCCGAGCCGGCGGGCGCGGAATACGTGGATCCACCCGACCACACTTC
>JAUVPT010000065.1 GCA_030598525.1 Gemmatimonadota bacterium | reverse complement strand
GGGGCTTCGGCCTCACCGAGCCGGGATCGGGTTCGGACGCGAGCGGAATGCTCACTACGGCGGTCAGGCAGGGAGATCACTACGTCGTCAATGGGCAGAAGACGTGGATCACGCACGCGGGGGTGGGCGAGGTGTTCGTGGTGGCCGTCGTGACGTCTCCGGGCCAGGGCAACAAGGGTGTGAGCGCCCTGATCATGAACAAGGAGACCTGTGACCCCGAGCGTGCCCGCGAGGTCGGGTTCGGCCACAGCGATGATCTCGAGCCCATGACGGGCTTCACGGCCGGTGACAAGCTGCGGAAGCTGGGGTGGAACGCCTCGGACACCCGCGAGCTGATCCTGGAGAACGTCCAGGTCCCGGTCGAAAACCTCCTCGGCGAAGAAAACGATGGTTTCAGGGTGTTCCTCGATACCCTGGATGGTGGGCGGATCGGTATCGCGGCGCACGCCGTGGGTCTCGCCCAGGGGGCCCTGGAACAGGCCCTGCGCTACACCAACGAACGGGAGCAGTTCGGGAAGAAGATCAACCGTTTCCAGGGCGTGCAGTTCAAGCTCGCCGACATGGCCACGCGGATTCACGCAGCCCGCCTCATGACGTACCACGCAGCCCGCCTCCGGCAGGAGGGCCGGCCACACAAGCGCGAAGCCTCGATGGCGAAGCTCTTCGCCTCCGAGACGGCGATGGACGCGACGATCGATGCCGTCCAGTTGCACGGCGGGTACGGCTACTCCCGGGAGTATCCGGTCGAGCGCATGATGCGAGATGCCAAGATCCTCGAGATCGGTGAAGGGACCAGCGAGATTCAGCGGATGGTGATTGCCCGGGAACTGCTGAACGACCTGTCCTGACGGGCCACATCGGTGGCCGCAGGGCCTCTTCGGCCCTACATTGAACGCCGGACCCGGGGCCGTGCGCACCAGATCGCGGCCCCGTTTCCTTTGTGGCACAAGAGAATACGAGCGCTTCGTCTCCGGCCCCGAGGGTGACCGGACGGCGGTGCGCCGGACTTCAGCCGTTCGCGCCGAGGCGCCGGCGGCTTCGCCCCGGATGTCGGGGCAGACGGGATACGAGCAGAAATGCAACGCGAGATCGTGATCAATGCCCTGGGCAGCGAGTCCAGGGTGGCCATCATCGAGGATGGCCGCCTCGTCGAACTCATGAATGAGCGATCGGACGAGGACCGCATCGTCGGGGACCTGTACCTCGGCAAGGTCGAAGCCGTCCTTCCCGGCATTCAAGCCGCCTTCGTCGACATCGGCACGGAAAAATCGGCTTTTCTCCACGTTTCGGATGTCTCCGAGGTGGAAGAAGATGACGACGAGAACGGGGGTGGCAACGGCGGGCGGAACGGAAACCGCCGGAACCGCAAATACCCCCCGATCCAGGACGTCATCGAGAGGGGCCAGGATCTCCTGGTGCAGGTGACGAAGGAGCCGATCGGCACCAAGGGGCCGCGGGTCACGACCCAGGTCTCGCTGCCGGGCCGCTTCATCGTCTACATGCCCGACTCCAAGCACGTGGGAGTCAGCCGGAAGATCGACGACCGCGAGGAGCGGACGCGTCTGCGCAAGATGGCCCGCGAGGCGATTGGAAAGGGCCAGGGCGGCGTGATCATCCGGACCGTGGGCGAGGAGCTGACCAGCAAGACGCTGGTCGCCGAGTTCAAGTCACTGCGCAAGACCTGGGAAAAGGTCCAGCGCCGCGTGGACTCGGCGCAGGCCCCTGCTTCCGTGCACCGAGAGGCTACGCTCACGTCGGGGATCATCCGCGACCTGTTCAGCGAGAAGGTCGATTCGGTCACCGTAGATTCCGAAGAGCTGGCCCAGGAGATCAAATCCTACCTGGGGCAGGTGAGCCCGGAACTCCTGGATCGAGTCAAGCTGTACCGAGGGGATGTTCCGATCTTCGACGAATTCGAGATCGAGGAGGACATCCGGGCCGCGTTCCGGCGACGTGTCGACCTGAAATCAGGTGGTTACATCGTCATAGAGCACACCGAAGCGCTGGTGGCAGTGGACGTGAACACGGGTCGCTATACCGGCAAGAAGGACCCGGTGAAGACGATCCTAAAGACGAATATCGAGGCCTCGGCGGAGATCGCACGGCAGCTGCGGCTACGGGACGTCGGTGGGATCATCGTGCTCGATTTCATCGACATGGACGAGCAGGAGAACCGCGACCGGGTGCAGCACGAGATGCGAAGCCACCTGGGGCGCGATCGAGCCCGCACGAAGATGTTCGCTATCTCCGACCTGGGCCTGCTGGAAATGAGCCGCCAGCGGGTGCGCCCGAGCCTGGTCCAGACGGCGACCCAGCCCTGCCCGAGTTGTGGGGGCACCGGCCGCGTCCTCGCGCCGGATCCGGTGGTCCGGCGACTGGAGCGCGCGCTTCGACGGGCCCGCTCCGCGGGGGAGAAGAGGGATCTCACGCTGAGAGTCCACCCCGAGGTGGCCCTGTACCTGCTGGAGGATGAGCCGAGGTTCCTGAAGCGGGTCGCGAGCGAGCTCAGCCTCGAGCTCGATATCCGGGACGACCCGTTGATGGGACACGACGAGTACAAGCTTCTTGCCGGTCCGGCGGACACGGATGTGACGGGCAAATACGCGGTGGCCTGAGGACGTTGACAAGACACTCCGCTGAAATTGACACCACCCCGGGAAGCTTCTAGTTTATTAGGCTACCGATCAGAATTGACCCTGGCATTCAGAAGATGACGATGTACGCGATATTCGAGGCCAAAGGAAAGCAGTTCCGGGCGGAGCCGAATGCTACGCTTCGGATGCCCACGCTGGACGCCGAGCCCGGCGACCGTGTGACGTTCGACCACGTGCTCCTCGCAGAGCGCGATGACAAGATCATCGTGGGGCAGCCGTCCCTGGACGGCGCCGCGGTGGCGGCCGAGGTGATCTGCCACGGGCGGGGCGACAAGATCATCGTCTTCAAGATGAAGCGCCGGAAGGGCTATCGCCGCAAGCAGGGGCATCGCCAGGGTTTCACGGATGTGCGTGTCGTGGATATCGACTTCGGCAAGGGCAAGTCAGTGGCGCCGGGTGCGGAGGCCGCCAAGCCGGCTCCTAAAAAGGCAGCCGCGAAGAAGGCAACTTCGAAGAAGGCCGCTCCGAAGCCCGAGGCCAAGGCGGACATGCCCGTCGAAGCCGTGGTCGAAGAGACTCCGGCGGTCGTCGAGACGCCGCCGGTCGCCGATTTCGACATTACGGATTCGGCCCGAGAGCTGGCTGAGGAAGCCGGACTCGACCTCGCGACGATCGAAGGCACCGGCAAGGAAGGCCGGATTCTGAAGAGCGACGTTCAAAAAGCCATCAAGAATCGTGATGAGGCGTAGTCATGGCGCATAAAAAGGGTGTCGGTTCAAGCCGAAACGGACGCGACAGCAACCCGCAGTACCTGGGTGTGAAGAAGTACGGCGGCGAGCGGGTACGCGCCGGACATATCATCGTCAGACAGCGCGGCACCCGGATTCACCCGGGTCGCAACGTCGGTCGCGGCAACGACGACACGCTCTTCGCGCTGTCGGACGGACGGGTTCAGTTCGCCGATCAGCGAGGCGGGCGGAAGATCGTGAGCATCGTCCAGGTCTGATGGCCGCGGGGAAGCCCGCACCCACCGGCTCGGCGAGCCATGTGAAACGGCCCTGACCTTACGCGGTCAGGGCCGTTTTGCGCTCCCGGTGGACCGATGTCCTGCTACCGGCCCTTAAACTCCGGCTCCCGCTTCTCCAGGAAGGCGCTGACGCCCTCATCCTTGTCCTCCGTAGAGAACAGCAGCGCGAACCAGGCCCGCTCGAACTTCAGGCCCTCGTCCAGCGGCATGCGGCGGGCGGCGAGGATGCTCTCCTTGGCCGCCTGCAGCGCGACCGGCGACTTGGAGGCGATGGTGCGGGCGATTCCCAGCGTCTTCTCCCGCAGCTCGTCGGCGGGGAAGACAGAGTCCACCAGGCCGATGTCCAGTGCCTCATCCGCCCGGATCAGTGTACCGGACATGATCATCAGGGCCGCCCGGCCCTCACCGACGAGGCGAGGCAGGCGCTGCGTGCCGCCACCTCCCGGGATGATTCCCAGGTTCACCTCGGGCTGACCCAGCTTGGCCCGATCTGAAGCGATCCGGATATCGCACGCCATCGAGAGCTCGCAACCCCCGCCGAGGCAGAATCCGTTGATCATCGCGATGATCGGCTTCGGGAAGTCCTCCATCAGGGAGTAGATGTTGCTCTCCTGCATCGACCGGTACTGCTCCACCGCACCGGCGTCCTTGAACTCTCCGATGTCGGCGCCGGCGATGAAAGCGCGGTCGCCCGATCCGGTGATCACCACCACCCGCACGTCGTCGTCGTGCCGAAGTGCCTCCAGCGCCGCAAAGAGTGAGTCTCGAACCTCGTTGTTGAGCGCGTTCATCTTGTCCGGCCGGTTCACGGTGAGCAGGCCGACCCGTCCCTCCAGCTTTTCGAGCAGCAACACGTCGCTCATGTCACCCTCCTCCGTATCACCACGAGTAGAATCCCTGTCCCGTCTTTCGTCCCAGCTTTCCTTCCTCCACCAATCGCTCGAGCAGGGCCGGCGGCCGGAACCGCTCGCCGAGCTCGGAATGCAGATAGCGCGCGATCCTCAGCCGGACATCGAGTCCCACGAGGTCCGTCAGGCGAAGAGGCCCCATCGGGTGCCGATAGCCAAGCTCCATCGCCCGGTCGATATCGTGTGCCGAGGCCACGCCCGACTCGAGCATCCGGATCGCCTCGAGCCCGATGGCCACGCCAAGGCGCGATGAGGCGAAGCCCGGCGAGTCGTTGACGATGATGGCTTCCTTGTCGAGCGATTCGACAAAGCTCCGGGCCCGCTCGACCACCCGTTCGGCGGTGCGATCGCCCCGGACCACCTCCACCAGCGACATGATGTGGACCGGGTTGAAGAAATGAAGCCCCACCAGTCGCTCGGGTACCGGTACCCCGTCCGCGATCCGGCTGATCGACAGCGACGAAGTATTCGACCCGAGAATCGCGTCCGGACTGACATGCGAAGCGAACTCCGCCAGCACCCGGCGCTTCAGGTCCAGGTCCTCGGGAACGGCCTCGATCACGAGCTCCGCGCCCGCGGCCGCCTCCGCCGGATCTCCCGTTTCGCTCAGTAAATCGAGGGCCGCGTTACGCGCGGCGGGCTCCACCTTGCCGAGCTCCACTCCCCGGTCGAGGTTTGCCTCGATGAGCGCCAGGCCGTGCTCCCGGGCCGCCTGATCGACGTCGAACAGACGTGTCTCAAAGCCGGCAGCCGCGCTCACGTGGGCGATGCCATGTCCCATCGTCCCGGCGCCGATCACGACGACCGGGCCACGCGGGGGAGGGAAGGTGTCGCAGCTCATTCGCGCCGACCTGGATCGGACGGGTAATCCCATTCGATGGGCCGACGTCGGATCACCGCGATCGCCTCGAAGCCGTGTTCCTCCGCCAACTGGTTGGCGGCTTCCGCCTTCGCGCTCAGGTACAGGCGCGTTTCGGTGAGCTCGCGCTCACGCGCCCAGCGATAGGCCTCGTCCAGCATTCTCTTCAGAAGGCCGCGCCCGCGGGCCTCGGGCCGGACGAACGGGGTCTGGATCCGGGCGTACTTCGGTGGATAGAAGTACGAGGCGTTGTCCTCCTCGAAGCACGAGAGCATCCCCTCCAGCGACCCATCCGATCCCATGACGACGAGCACTTCCGAGTCCTCGCCGCGGATATGGCTCTCGAATACGGCCCGCCGGGTCCGGACCGCGTCCGGAGGCATGTTACGATACGCCGGATTGACCCGGTGCACCCGAATATAGTGCACCCATAGCGACAGGATCTCGTCGAGGTCGTCCAGCGTGGCGCGCCGGACCGGATTCGTGGTGGTCATCGGACCCCTCTCCCCGGGTCGCCGAAGTGCGGCGCTCGCTTCTCCATGAAGGCCCGGGTGCCCTCGAGAGCGTCGGCCGAGCGGAACGCTTCGTCCTGCGCCCGTACCTCGAAGTCGAGCATCTCGTCGAGGTCGGCGGACAGGGAACGACGAAGAGCTTCCTTGGCCAGCGCCAGGGCGAGAGCCGGTTTCGCAGCGAGACGGCCTGCCACCTCGCGGACCGTGTCCTCCAGGTCGGCGTGCGGCACCACCCGGTTCACCAGGCCGATACGCTCGGCTTGCGCCGCATCGACCATTTCGGCCAGAAAGAAGAGCTCGGCGGCTCGCGCCCGACCCACCAGCCGGGGAACCAGCCAACTGCTGCCCCAATCGGGGGCCAGGCCGATCCGATTGAACGTCTGACCGATCGCCGCCCGGTCGGAGGCGATTCGAAGGTCGCAGGCGAGGGCCATGTTGGCTCCGCCGCCGGCCGCCGGGCCGTTGAGGGCCGCGATGACCGGCTTGGGCATCTCGATGATCGATCGGATCACCCGGCGGCCGGCCGTTACGAGGAGGTTGGCTTCGTCGTACGCTCCCCGTTCCAGGAGGTCGGCCATGTAGCCCACATCGGCCCCGGCGCAGAAGGCGCGGCCCCGTCCCGTGACGACCACCACCCGGACGTCCTCCCTGCCGGCCATCTCCTCGAGCGCCTCGCCGATCTCATCGCGCATGGTCCCGAAGAATGCGTTCAGCTTGTCCGGACGATTCAACGTCACCGTCCCTATGGAATCGCTAACATCCACCAATACATGCGCTTCAGTTATCACGTATCAAGGTCTTTGTGAAGTAGAGTGGCGATTCCCTGGCCGACGCCGATGCACATCGTGACCATTCCGGTCGCCGCCTCGCGACGGTCCATTTCGTGTACCAGGGACGTCAGGAGGCGGGCGCCCGTGCATCCCAGCGGGTGGCCCAGGGCGATGGCGCCTCCGTTCACGTTCACGCGCTCCGGGTCCAGTCCGAGTTCCCGGATGCAGGCGATGGCCTGGGCGGCGAACGCTTCGTTGAGCTCCACGAGGTCGACCTCCTCGACACTCAGACCGGCCCTGGCGAGTGCCTTCCGTACGGCCGGCACGGGTCCCAGTCCCATGCACGACGGGTCAACCCCTGCCACGGCTGTGGCTCCGAGGCGGGCCAGCGGCCGCAGGCCGAGGTCGCGTGCCGCCTCACGGCTGGCGACCAGAATTGCCGCGGCCCCGTCGTTGATTCCTGACGAGCTGCCGGCGGTGACGGTGCCGCCAGGCCGGAAGGCGGGCCCAAGACGCGCGAGCCCCTCGGGGGTCACCTCAGGGCGGGGGTGTTCGTCCAGGGAGACGATCTCGGGGTCGCCCCTGCGTCGCGGCACCTCGACCGGGACGATCTCTGCCTCGAACCGGCCATCGGAGATGGCACGGGTGGCTCGCTTCTGACTCTCCGCCGCGAAGGCGTCCTGTTCCTCGCGCGTGATCCCATGCCGGTCGGCGACGACTTCCGCCGTCTCTCCGAGGGATATGGTCCACTCCTCCGGCATCCGAGGGTTGGTGAAGCGCCAGCCGATAGTGGTATCAGCCGAGACGGGATCCGCGCGCGGGTAGGCGGACTCGGGTTTCAGGGTGACCCAGGGCGCCCGGGACATGCTCTCGACGCCGCCGGCGATGAACACGTCCCCCTCGCCACACCGGATCGCGTGCCCGGCGCTGACCACGGACTGCAGCCCGGAGCCGCACAGCCGGTTGACCGTCTGTCCGGCCACTTCCACCGGCAGGCCCGCGAGAAGAGCAGCCATGCGGGCCACGTTGCGAGTGTCTTCTCCCGCCTGGTTCGTGCAGCCCATCACCACGTCCTCGACGCGATCCGGCGGAACGCCGGTC
>JAUVPT010000112.1 GCA_030598525.1 Gemmatimonadota bacterium | reverse complement strand
TCGTAGTGCCGCGGGAAGCCCGGGAGGCGCTGGGCCTGCGGCCCGGGGACAGGCTTCTCGTAACGGTGATGGGAGACGTCATCGAGATGCGGGCCGAGCCGCACGACGTGGTGACCGAGCTTGAGGGTCTTCTCTCCGGATCGACCGATGCAGGGGGCGGGTTGTGGGTGGAGGCACGCGGTGAATGAGACCGCCGCCTTCCGCAAGGTCCTGGCTGAAGCCGGTATCGTATATGTAGATGCAAGTGTTCTGGCTCTGCATCTCGTCGGCGACCCCAGGTACCTACCTCTCACTCGTGTGGTTCTGGGAGGTCTGCGGGACCGGGATTTCACTGCATTCACATCAGCCATCACGATCTACCAACTTCTCGTAGAGCCTTATCGCTCTGGACACGAGGCAGTGGCGGAACGGGTGGAGATGCTGTTGGCGGCCGTGCACGGGCTGGAGATCGGACCGGTGTCAGCGACGATTGCCCGGCAGGCAGCCCAGGTGAAAGCCCAGATCGGAGGCGAACTTTCCCGGGCCATTCAAATTGCTACGGCCCTGGCTGGCGACTCGGAGATCTACGTGACCCGGCGTTCGACGCTTCGCCGGATCGCCGGACTCGGCGTGGCCCAACTGGACGCGTACCGGCGGGGTGAAAGCGACGGGCCGGCGGCGCCTTAGTCGGCGAACTCGACCCGTACCGGTCCTGGCAGGAGCCCCGCCTGGACGCCCCGCTCGAGAAACAGGTGCACGGCTTCGCGTCCGTCCGGACCGTATTCCAGGGTGCGCTGGTTCACGTACATCCCCACGAACTCATCGGCAGTCCCACGATCGAGACCCCGGGCAAAACCCATCGCGTAGTCCATGGCCCGCTCGCGGTGGTCCAGCGAAAACGCGATGCTGCGTCGCAGGTAGTCCGATACGCGCGGGATGAGATCGGCTCCCAGGTCACGTCGAATGACGTTGCCTCCCAGCGGAAGAGGTAGACCTGTCTCTTCTTTCCACCATCGACCGAGGTCTTCCAGGAGGACCAGGTCCTCATCGGCGTACGTGAGCTGGCCCTCGTGGATGATCAGTCCTACGTCCACCTGCCCATCGCGGACCGCTTCAAGGATTTCGTCGAACGGCATGACCACCGTGCGCGCCGCCGGTTCCCACAGCTTGAGGGCCAGGTAGGCGGAGGTGAGTTCTCCGGGAATCGCGATGGTGCTCGAGCGGATCGCATTCCGGTCCATGGGCGCCCGGCTCACGAGTTTCGGTCCGTATCCCTCGCCCATACTGGCCCCGTGGGGCAGCAGGATGTAGCGGTCGGTCAGGTAGGCGTAGGCGTGAATGGACACTGCCGTGACCTCGAGCTCACCACGCATGGCCCGCTCGTTGAGCTCCTGGATTCCCTGGAGCTCGTGCTCGAAGTCCAGTTCGGCCGTGTCGATCTCACCGGAAGCCAGACCGAAAAACATGAAGGCATCGTCCGAATCAGGACTATGCGCGACGCGTATCACCCGCCGGGAACCCCGGCCAGACTCAGTCGTATTCATGGCGCCCGAAGGTATGCCGCCCCGCGAGCCGCGGCAAACACCGTCTGCCAACCGGTCGCCCGAATCCTGGCCTGGACTCAAAGAGGCCGAAACAGTAGACCTGACGGCATCTTCGGTTCGAAATACGTTGACTTGGGAGGGAGTCGGCCTCCGCGAGCCGCAGTGGCCCATACGTCCTCGAGGGAAACCGGCGGGAGAATGAACCCACACCCGCCGCCGGGTACGGAAGCCGCCCCGTCGGGGCTGCGCGAGTACGAGAGGAGTCCTTCATCCGAGGCCTTGTCGACCTCGAGCCCGTAGAGAGCCCCCAGCACCAGTTCGTCGAACACGACGGGGGCGATCCTTGCACGCTCGGAGGGGATGCTGGCCCGAGCGAGCGCGTCAGACCGGGCGGAAGCCAACCAGTTCCCGGCGCCGCCCGGGAGAGCGACGATAATCGAGCCGGGCGCGGCCGACGCGACTCGCTGCTCGGCCTCCGAAGGAGACAGGGCGCCCAGTTCCTTGAGCTCGAAGGAATCGGCGAGGGTCGAGACCCAGTCGAACGGTCCGTCGCAGCTCACCGGCGGCCGGGAGAGAATGCGATGGGTCGGGCGGACTACCAGTCCCGGATCCACCTGACTGACGACACATACCAGTAGATAGGCCGCCTTTACGCTATCACCAAGCGCCTCGGCGGCTACAAGGGCCGTCTCGTACCTGTGGTGGCCGTCCGCGATCAGGAGGGGCTGTGAACTGGCCGCCGACAGGAGTGCGTCGCCTGTCTCGCCCGATACTACCCACATCGAATGCCGGATTCCGTCCGGAGTGGCCGCTTCGACATCGGGAACCGTCCGGACGAGCTCGCGCTCCAGGTCGTACAGCCTTCCATCTGCGTCGCGTGCGACCAGGAAGATCGGTGACAGCTGGGTGCGGGTCGCCAGGGTAAGGGCCAGGCGGTCCTTTTTCGGGCCGGCGTGAGTGCGTTCGTGCGGCAGAACCTCGCCTTCACCGAAGGGGCTGAGCCGGACGGCCGCGAAAATGGCCAGCCGCTCGCATGCCCGCCCGTCCGCCTCGAACCGCTGCCGGTAAACGTACACCGAGGGCTCCGGATCGACGTCGAGAACTCCCTCGAGAATCCATTGCCGAAGTGTAGCAGCTGCATTGGCATAGCGGTCGTCCGGCGAGCCGTCCGGGAGAATCAGTCGCACGCAATTGTGCTCGCTTCGATTCTTGAGCGCCGCGGCGTCCGCGGCGTCGATGACGTCATACGGAGGGGCGAGAAGGGGCGAGAGGTCACCGGCGGAGGGACTGAAGCGGAGCGCTGAGAACGAGGCGAGTTCGGGCACGGTTCCCTTCCGGTTTTCTTCGATCGGTTGCGGTGAAAACTCCACTGTCTCAATAGTACCGCTGTCGCTCGAGCATTCGTTGAGGTCCTGGCTCGAGCCGCAAGCATCGCTGGCGGGACACCGGGTCGCAAGGGAATCGATGTGGACGACGCCGGGACCGGGACCGATTATGAGACGTGGAGCGGAGCGAGAGGTCACAGGATGGGGCCAATCGAAGGCCTGTTGATCGATCTGGATGGCACGGTTTACCTGGGGCGTGAGCTGATTCCGGGCTCCGACCGGGCGATTGATCGGCTGCGCGACGGCGGCGTTCCTTTTCTGTTTACCACGAATACGAGTCGCATGTCTCGGTCCGACATCTCCGCCTCGCTGGGTTCGATGGGTCTGCGCGTGGACCCGTCCGAGATTTTCAGCGCGCCCGTCGCGGCAGCCAGGTGGCTGAGGGACGAGGGAGTGCGCCGGATCCACCTGCTGGTGGCTGACTCGACCCGGGAGGACTTCGCGGGCTTCGAGATCACGGACGATCAGCCGGACGCGGTTCTGGTTGGTGATCTGGGCGCGGAGTTCACGTTCGAACGTCTCAACGCGGGGTTCCGCAGCCTGCGTGCGGGCGCCCGATTGGTGGCCATTCACCGAAACCGGTTCTGGCTGACCGACCAGGGACCCACGTTGGACGCGGGTCCGTTCGTCGCGGCCCTGGAGTATGCGAGCCGCCAACAGGCGATACTGGTCGGAAAACCGTCTCCCGCGTTCTTCGACGCAGCCTCCTCCCTTCTCGGCATTCGGCGGCAGGGGTTGGCCGTGGTGGGGGACGACCTGGAGACGGACGTCCTGGGCGGACGAGCGGCTGGCCTGGTGACGATCCAGGTTCGAACGGGCAAGTTCGACCAGGCGCTGCTGGATGAGGCTCCGCCCGAGCAACGCCCCGACCACATTGTCACGACATTGGCCGATGTTCCGTCACTTTTCATCTGAGCCTTCCGGGCACGTCGAGTTTCCAGGCCGGGCCGCAGGGCATCGCCGGGCGCGTGGAATCCTGGCTGGACTCGCGATCGTGGCCTTCGCGGGATTCGCTTCGGCGCAGGAAACTGGCGACGCGCGCGCCGTGCGATTGCCGCCGGATCCGCCGGAGGTCCACCTGGGCTTTCGTCCCGGTGAGGACCGGAGGGTCGTGGACTGGAGCCAGATGACCGCTTACCTGGAGGTGCTGGCCGCGCAGAGCGACCGGGTGCGCCTCGACACGATAGGTCGGAGCACGCTGGACCGGCCGATGGTACTGCTGACCATCACGGATCCGGCCAATCACGCACGCCTGGAAGGATTCCGCGCCACGCAGGCGCAACTGGCCGACCCACGCCGCATCGACGGCCCAGGGCTGCGCGAGGAGCTGATCAGGTCGGGCCGCCTCGTGGTCCTGGTCACGTCGGCGATTCACCCGACGGAGGTGGGTGGATCGCTCGTACCCCTCAATCTCGCGTACCGGCTGGCCGCGGCGACGGACTCTGCCTTGTTGAAAGTCCTGCGAGAGTGCGTGGTTCTTATCGTGCCATCGGTGAATCCGGATGGCGTGGACATGGTGGCCGAGTGGTACCGAGAGTCCATCGGAATGCCCTGGGAGGGATCGCCACCCCCTCGTCTATACCACCACTACACGGGGCACGACAACAACCGGGACTGGTATTCGTTCACCCAGGTAGAGACCCGGAACGTCGTAGAGCGAGTCTACAACGTCTGGCACCCCCAGATCGTGCACGACATCCACCAGCAAGGTCCCTACGGCAGTCGCTACTTCGTCCCGCCCTGGACGAACCCGATCGAGCCCAACGTCGACCCTCTGCTCACGGCGGCGACGAACTCCCTCGGCACCGCGATCGCGTGGAAACTCCTGCGACAGGGGAAGAAAGGCGTCGCGGTCAATGCCGGCTATGACGCGTGGAGTCCGGCGCGGGCGTACGCGCACTACCACGGTGGAGTGCGCATCTTGAGCGAGACCGCGAGCGCCCGTCTCGCGACACCCATCGAAGTCCTGCCGGGCGAGCTCCAGTCAGCGGACCGGGACGGCCCTGGCGACCTGACCTGGAACCACCCCGCGCCGTGGCCGGGCGGCAGTTGGAGTTTGGCTGACATCCTGGAGTACATGGAAGCCGGCGCTATCGCGCTACTGCAAAGCGCGGCCACTTCCCGGGAGGCATGGCTCGAGAACTTCGTTTCGGTGGGAGAGAGGGCAGTCGAGGGGTGGACGGCATGGCCGAGAGCCTGGGTGGTGCCCGCTGACCAGGGCAACGAGTCGGGGATAGCCGAACTGACGAGGATACTGCGGACCGCGCAGGTCGAGATCGACATTTCCACGAGCGATCTGACGGCCGGCGCGTCGACCTGGCCGGCCGGGAGCCTGGTCATCGATATGCGGCAGCCCTACGCCGCGTTCGTCCAGATGCTTCTCGCTCCACAGGCTTACCCTGGCGGGCTGGAGTATCCGGGTGGTCCCCCGAAGGCACCGTACGACGTCACGGCGCACAATCTGCCGCTGCTGCTCGGCGTGCAGGCAGAGCCGACGAACCAGTTGCCGCGTGGCGACTTGGAGCGGCTGGAAGGGACGCCCTCTTTCCGGCCCCGGCACGTGGAAGGTCTGTCCGGGCGATCGGGACTGCTGGTGGGATTGTATCAACCCTGGGTCCCGGCAACGGACGAAGGCTGGACGCGCTGGCTGTTCGACGGTTACGAAGTCCCGTACGCCACCCTGCATGACCAGCAGATCAGGCAAGGCTACCTGGCGCGGCGGTTTACCAGCATCGTGCTTCCGTCCGTAGAGCCGTCGGTGCTGGATGAAGGTTGGGCACCCGGATCGATGCCGGTGGAATTCACAGGAGGCCTGGGGTCAGCGGGCGTGCAGGCGCTTCGCACCTTCGTGGAAGCCGGGGGAACGCTGGTGGCTCTCGGTCGATCCGCCTCGTGGGCAGCGGAGAGGCTGAACCTGCCCGTAGCCGATCGCCTGCGCGACCAGCCGAAGGAGGTGTTCTTCGCGCCCGGAGCACAGGTCAGCCTGCAGGTCGATACCACGACGAGTGTC
>JAUVPT010000026.1 GCA_030598525.1 Gemmatimonadota bacterium | reverse complement strand
TGCGGTTTCGGGGAGTTTTCAGCTTGCCGGTGACTCGATCGAGTTTTCCCTCACGGCAGGTCGCATCGATTCGATCGCTTCGGTGGGAACGGCGGCCTCGGTCGAGACTGCGCCGTACGTCAGGGGTGCGTCGCTCGTCGAGGCCACCATGGACCTGGATCCGGGTTCCAACTGGCTCACGGGCGACACGATTCGAGCGTTCTTTGCCGTGGCCCCTGCGGACTCGCTTCTGCCGGCATCGGAAGCGGACCCGACGCCTGAACGAATCCTGGCCCTGGGCAGCGCGCGCTCGTTCTATGCGGCAGTGAGGGATTCGATCCGCTCGGAAAGTTCCTCGAGGAACTACCTTCTCGGCAACCGGATTGAGGTGCTGTTTCTGGATGGAGAGCCCTCCGAGGTGATCGCCAAGGACGCGATCGGCATATACCTCGAGCCCTCAACGGAAGGTGGAGGCGAGTGAGCACGAATAGCGTCCTGAGGGCCGAGGGCCTCGTGAAGTCGTTCGGCAAGCGGCGCGTGGTGGACGGTGTCGATCTCGAGGTCCACCAGGGCGAGATCGTGGGCCTGCTCGGACCGAACGGGGCAGGAAAGACCACGACTTTCTATATGATCGTGGGCTTGCTCGGCGCCAACGCGGGGCGGGTCTATCTCGATCAAAAGGAGTTGACCCGGGTGCCCATGTACCGCCGCGCCCGGGCCGGCATCGGCTACCTTTCGCAGGAGCCCTCGATCTTCCGGCGACTCACGGTCGAGCAGAACGTCATGGCCATTCTGCAAACGCTCGACATGACGCGTTCCGAGCGTCAGAGACGGCTGGATGAACTGCTCGGTGAACTGTCGATCGGCCATTTGCGGAAGAGCAAGGCGGATTCGCTATCCGGCGGCGAGCGACGCAGGCTGGAGATCACCCGGGCCCTGGTCACGCGCCCTAAGTTCATGCTGCTCGATGAGCCGTTTGCGGGGGTCGATCCCATTGCGGTAGACGACATCCAGCGCATCGTGGCTGAACTCAGGGAACGAGGGCTCGGTGTGCTGATCACCGACCACAACGTGCGCGAGACCCTCTCGATCACGGACCGTGCCTACCTGATGTTCAACGGCCAGATCCACATCGAAGGGCCGGCTCAGACCCTGGTCGAGGATCCGGAAGCCCGCAAGATGTATCTGGGACTCGATTTCGAGCTCTAGACTTCTCACCGGTCGCGTGGCGCTCGGTCTCTCCTGCAAGGGGTGTGCCGTGTGTACCGCGTACGCTATCTTACGTGCACCGTGGCCCGTGGGCCGAAGAACCATATTGAGCGGAGTGGTCGAGTAGCACATGGCCGATTTCAGGCGAGGGCTCTCCCAGAGCCTGGGAATGCGGCAGGAGCTGAAGATCAACCCTCGCCTGTATCAGGCGATGGATCTGCTCTACATGCCTCTGCTGGACCTGCAGGCTCACCTGAAGCTGGAGGTGCTGGTCAACCCGTTCCTCGAGTTCACGGAGATGGCGGAGGAAGAGCTCCCTGAAGAGAAGCCGGAAGAGGAAGAGGACGAGGACGAGGTCGATTGGGAGGAAATCCTCCTGAACGGCTTTGATGCTGGTGGCCGGCGGAGCCAGTTCGAGGACAAAGAGCACTACATGCCCACGCCAGCCGCGCCGCCGGACCTGTGGGAGCACCTGCGGGAGCAGCTCAACCTCCTGAAACTGGGGCCACGGGAGTTTGCATTCGGCGAAGAGATCATCGGGAACATCGATCGGGAAGGGTTTCTCGCCTGCAGCCTGGAGGAGGTAGTCGAGGCGGCCAACACCTGGTTGGCCGAGAGCGAGCCTGAACTATGGGCCGAGATGGAGCCGTTCACTCTCGAAGAAGCGGAGACGGTTCTCGGGATCATTCAGGGCTTCTATCCTTCCGGCGTCGGAGCCCGTGACCTGCGGGAGACCCTCCTGATCCAGTTGAGGGAAAGGAAGGATGACGACACTCTGGCCTACCGGATCATCCGGGACCATTTCGAACAGCTGGTGAACCACAGGTGGAGTGAGCTTTCCAAGGAGCACGGGATCTCACCGCGGGATGTCCAGAGCGCGGCCGACTCCATTGCGAAGCTCGATCCGAAACCTGGTCTCAAGTACGCGGACATGAGCGACAACTACGTCATTCATGACCTGGCGGTCGAGAAGGTCGATGGCGAGTACTTTGTGTTCCACAACGACTCATCTCTGCCGCGGCTCAAGCTCTCACGTTCCTACCGAGAGGTCGCCCAGGACCGGAACCAGTTCCAGGGTGAGAACAAGGCCTTCATCTCGAAGAAGCTCAACAGCGCCCAGTGGATGATCCAGGCGATCGAGCAGCGTCGTCAGACGATGCTCAAGGTCATGGGCTTCATCGTCGATCGTCAGCGCGAGTTCTTCGAGAAAGGAGTCGAGCACTTGAGACCTCTGACGCTCAGGGAGGTGGCGGAGCACATCGACATGCACGAGTCCACCGTGTCGAGAGTGACGAACGACAAATACGTGCAGACACCGCGAGGGGTGCTTCCCCTGAAGTTCTTCTTCTCCTCGGGCCTGTCGACCGATTACGGCGAGGACGTGTCAGCCCGTGGCATTCGAGCCCGGATTCAGAAGCTGGTGGCCGACGAAGATGCGAAGAAGCCCCTGACGGACCAGGCCATCGTGGACGTCCTGAAGACCGAAGGCGTCCAGATCGCCAGGAGGACAGTCGCGAAGTACCGGGATCAGCTCGGAATCCTCTCGGCGAGGATGCGTAAGCGAGTATGACCGAGTCCGGGTTGTCTCCCGCCGACCCCTTCCCGCCGACCTCCAGACGCTTTTCGGTAATCGTTCCCGCCTTCAACGAGGTGGAGAACATGCCGGACCTGTTCCAGGATCTGGCCGGGACGTTCGAACGCTTTCAGTTGGACGGCGAGATCGTTCTCGTTGACGATGGCTCGACCGACGGGACGTTGGAGGCAGCCCGCAAAGCGGCCGCGGCCGCGGGCGTCGAAGATCGGACCGTCTTTCTGCGACATCGCGTCAACAGGGGGAAGACGGCGGCGCTGGTGACCGCAGCAAGATCCAGTAGTGTGCCCCGGTTCGTGCTGTTCGACGCCGACCTTCAGCACTCGACGGACGAGATTCCGCGTTTCCTGAAAGCCCTGGACGATGGCCACGACGTGGTGGTGGGACGCAAGGTAGGGGACTACCCGAAGCGCCTGGTATCAGGGATCTACAATAGACTCTCACGAGCGATCTTCCGTGTGCCGGTCCGCGACCTGAACTCCATGAAGGCCTTCCGACGGGAGGTCCTGGACGAGATCCACCTCCGCGAGGACTGGCATCGCTACCTGGTAGTTCTGGCGCACGATCGGGGTTTCCGAATCGGTGAGATAGACATTCAACTCCATTCCCGGCGCCACGGCGTGTCCAAGTACAGCGGGCAGGGCAGGGTGGTGGTCGGGTTCTTGGACCTGGTGTCCGTGTGGTTCCAGTTGGTGTTCAGCCGTAAGCCGATGCTCTTCTTCGGCCTTACCGGGGTGTTCGTGGCTGGGCTTGGAGTGTTCGTAGGTATCGTGGCGCTGATCCTTCGCTACGCGCTGGGCACCGGATTTCGGCCGCTTCTGACGCTTGTCGTCTTCCTGGTCCTGCTGGGAGGCTTGCTCTTCGTGGCGGGCCTGGTGGCCGAACTGATAGCGGGGCTCCGGGCCGAGGTGGAGGATCTCCGCCGAGAGCTTAGAAGGTGATCGGTCGGCGCACCGGCGGACGCGCAGACCCGACGGAGCTCATGGATGGGGATTCGCTTTCCCTCGCCGGAACGGAGGGAAGCGTTGCTCCTGCGGTGCTCGTTGCCGGTCACGTCATCCTTGCCCTGTTGGTGTTCGAGCCGACGCTCTTCCCTGGAGCGGATGCCGGCCACTACATGGTCCTTGGCGAATCGCTGCGCAACGGGATGGGCTTCCGGGACATTCAACTCCCGGGATCGCCGCTGCATGCCAAGTTTCCGCCTGGCTATCCCCTGATCCTGGCTCTGGCCGGCTGGTTTGGCGGTCTCCAGTTGTTCAAGGCGGCCTCGCTGGCGTTCACCGCGGGTTCGGTATGGTTGACCTATCGGATCGCCGAATCGCTGGTCGGCAAGCGGGTCGCCTTCCTGGCAGCCGGCCTGTTTGCCATGGCCCCGGTGCTGCTGGGTTTTTCTCATAGGGTGCTGTCCGAAGCGGCGTTCACCTTCCTCCTGCTGGCGGTCGTTGCAACCACCCTGGGAGACCGGCGCGTGGGAGCGGCGGCCCTGGCGGCTGCGGCGGCGGCGTTCTTCGCCCGGACGGCCGGTCTGTCGGTGCTCCTCACCCTTGTCGTGTGGACTCTGCTGTCGAGAGATCGCCGCCGATCCGTGGTGGCGGTGCTGGTCGCGCTGTCCTGCGTCGTCGGCTGGGCGGTGTATCAGCACCTCGCCCAGCCCACCCAGCCGGGCTACCTGCAGCAGCTCATACAGCAGAACCCCTACGTTCCGGCGGCCGGAACGGTGGGCATGATGGACTTTCCGGCTCGGGCGGCGACGAACCTGTGGCGCTACGTCAGCTCGGAATTGCCCGGCTCATTCGGGTTTCCGACCGTTCGGCGGGAGACGGTCACAGGCACGGCCGTGGCCGGAGTGGTCTTGAGTTCGCTGGCCCTGTACGGCTGGCTTCGCTCGGCCGCGATCCAGGTGAAAGTCGCCCACCTGCTCGTCGCTTTTTACGTCGGCCTCATCCTGCTGTGGCCGCCGGTGTGGACCGACCGTCGATTCCTGCTTCCCATTCTTCCCCTCCTTGTGGTATTCGGCGCAGCGGGAGCGGTGGCCGTCGTTGATCTCGTGGGTCAGAGGATCGGCTATGCGACGATGGGACTCGTCACTGCCGGGGTCGCCACCATGGCCCTGATCTCGTCCGGATCTGTCGTGCCCTCCCGGGTCGCGTGCCAGTTCTCGTATCGGAACGGCCATCCGTGTGACCGCCCGCAGTACAGTGAGTTCTACGCCATGGGTTGGTGGGCTTCCGAGAACACGCCCGTGGGGTCCGTGATCGCGAACCGCAGCCCGGCCACCTTCTATCTGTTCTCACGGAGGCAGGGGGACCTGTATCCATATTCCCAGGATCCGTCTGTGGTGCTCCGGGGACTCGAGGAGATGGGCGCCGACTACGTGCTGGTCGACCGGCTCAGCGCGACCACGGCGATGTACCTGATCCCGGCTATCGCGGCCAACCTGGACCGGTTCGAGGTCGTTCACACGGTGGGGGGGGAGGAGGGCACGGCGCTTCTCCGTTTGCTCTCCGCTCCGCGAACCGCCTTGCTGGGCGGTGAGCCGTGAGGGTCGTTCACGTAGCGACGGCCTTTCCCAGGCACCGTGACGATCCGATCACGCCCTGGCTGGTCGAGTTGGTCCGGCGTCAACGGCAGGCCGGTATCGACGCCACGGTCCTGGCACCCGCGTATCGGGGCGGACCGGAAGACGAGGCCTCCGGCGTGCCCGTGCATCGTTTTCGCTATGCCCCTCGTTTCATGGAAACGCTCACCCACGACCAGACAGTCCCGGATCGGATTCGAGACCGGCCGGCCTCGGCAGCGCTCGTGCCGGCCTACCTGGCGGCCGGGTGCGCGGCAGCTGCCGCTCTCGGTCGGGGTGGTCCCGACCTGGTTCACGTCCATTGGCCCATGCCTCACGCTCTCTTCGGTGCTTCCATGCGCAGGGCGTCCGGGGGTCGGACGGCCATGGTCTGCAGCTTCTACAGCGTAGAGGTGAACTGGGTCGAACATCGCCTCCCGTGGCTGCGTCCCTTTCTCGGGTGGACCATTCGGACGGCGGATGCCGTGACCGCGATCTCGAGTTCGACGGCGAGCGCCGTACAGGGCCAGGCCGATCGGCCTGTGGCGGTGATCCCTTACGCTGCCGTCATTCCGGATGTGTCTCCGGCGCTCATCCGGCCGGCCCTCTCTAATCCCCAGGATCCCCTTCGCCTCCTGTTCGTGGGCCGGCTCGTGGAGCGGAAGGGGGTTGAAGTGCTGGTCCGGGCCCTCGCCCGTCTCCGCCACCGGCGGGACGCGGAGCTGGTGATCGTCGGATCCGGGAATCGAGTGGACAGCGTGCGACAGACGGCGGCGCTTGAGGGGGTCACGGACTACGTTCACTTTCGCGGATTCGTGACGGCGGAACGTCTCGCGCGCGAGTACGCGGAATCGGACATCTTCGTTCTTCCTGCAGTGGTCGATTCGCGTGGCGACACCGAGGGTCTAGGCGTAGTGCTCCTGGAGGCGCTGGCGTATGAGCGGCCGGTCGTGGCCTCCCGCGCCGGAGGTATTCCCGACATCGTGATCGACGGCGTGACGGGGTGGCTGTCGGACCCGGGCGACTCGGAGGTCCTTGCCCAGCGGATCCTCGACGTTGCCTCCGATCCGGATGAGGCCCGCCGCGTGGCGGCTCGAGGCAAGCGCGAAGCTGAGATGCGTTTCTCCTGGGAGCGGATCCTCGAGGAGACGATGGGCGCCTACGCGTCCGCCATGGAGGCACGTCGTGAGCGCCAGGACTGATCGATACGAGCGATTCACCGCCTCGGAGGACTACCGGGCCGGACGAATCAGAAAGGCCCGCGTCATTGCTCACCTGTGCGCACCCTATCTCACCGGTACGGCACGCGCGGTTGATCTCGGCGCGGGAACGGGGATTATTCGCAAAGCACTTGAAGTAGAATCTGGGAACCCGATATATGGACTCGAGATAGATAGCGAGTTCATTGTCGAGAAAGAGCGAATGGTGAGGGGGGATGTTCTGCGCATTCCTTTCGCTTCCGAGAGCCTTGATTTCGCGATGTTGAACCACCTGTATGAGCACGTCCCGGATGCTGGTGAGCTGTTCCGGGAGACGTACCGGGTCCTGAAGCCGGGAGGGCATGCCTACGTGACGGCCGGAAGCCGCCTGGCGATCGTGGAACCACACTACCGACTGCCATTTCTCAGTTGGCTACCGAAGAGGTCAGCCGGGGCCTACCTTCGCATCACACGCAGGGGGCGGTCGTACGACGATATCCGGTTCCTCACCTATCGACCCTTGACGAGGCTCATGCGATCTGCGGGTTTCATCATTCACGATGTGACGGAGCGCGCCATCGACGACCTGATCCGCGTCGCCTGGGGTGAGCGATGGGGTACGGCCTGGGGGGCAGTGCGCCGAGTCCCCGACGGGTTGCGTCGAAGCTTGCTCAGAGTCGGATCTCCGCAGTGGTTCTTCTTCCTGGAGCGGCCGGCTCGTCCGTCCGACGGCCTGGAGGCCGGTAAGTGACCGGCGGTGAGCGCTGGGGCACGCGGCGCTTCCTGTGGATTGCGGCCGCGATTGCCGCGCTGCTGACCCTCCTGTTCTACCGCGGGTTCATCCTCGACAGCCACTTGATGCTGTACGGGGACGATATGATCAACGAGGGCTACCAACTTCGCTCGTTCGGGGTCGGCGAGCTTCGGTCCGGCCGGGGGTTTCCGCTGTGGAATCCGTTCGTGTATGGAGGTCAGCCCTACCTGGCGATCCTGCCCGGCCCGGTGTTCTATCCGACGAGTCTTCTGTACCTGCTCATACCCCTGCACCGGGCCATCGGCTGGACATTCGTACTGCACACCTTCCTGTCCGGTGTGTTTGCCTACCTGGCAGCCCGGTCGATTCGCTTGGAGCGCGTGCCTGCGGCCGTTACCGGACTGGCGTTCATGTTGACGGGGTTCGTGGTGTCAACTCTCTACGGGGGACACGACGGTCGCATGTTCGCGATGGTGCTGATCCCTCTCGCGTTCACCTGCCTCGAGCGAGGCCTCGCGTCGAGCCGCATTCAGTGGTTCCTCGCCCTCGGCCTCGTGATCGCCCTGCAGATCTTCACGCCCCACATCCAGCTCATGTACTACTCTTCGCTCGATCTCACGCTCTACGCAGCGATGCGGATCGGGCAGCGAGCCCGGACAGAGGGGGCTCGGACTGCGGTCACCCTGGTCGGTCTGTGGGCCCTGGGCTTTGCGGTGGCGGGCCTGGTCGGGATGGCGCAGCTTCTGCCCACCGTCCAGATCCTGGACGTGGCGGTCCGGGGAGGGGCGGGGGAATCGGGCTACGCCTTCGCATCGTCGTGGGCGCTTCCGCCTCAGGAGGTCTCCGCTCTGTTCCTTCCTGACCTGATCGGGTCGCTAGGAACGTATTGGGGGAGCAACCCTTTCAAACTGCATACTGAATACCTGGGAGCAGTTCCCGTCGCGTTGGCCCTTGTCGCCCTCACTGCGATCCGGAGCGACCGCCGGGTGACGTTCATCGCGATTACGGCCCTTTCCTGCGCCATTTTTGCCCTTGGCGCCGCCACGCCGCTGCATCGACTGGCATACTCCGTGGTGCCCTTCGTCAAGCAGTTCAGGGCACCATCGATGATGTTGGGTCCTGCCAGCCTCATGATCGCGCTGCTCGCAGGCCTGGGATGGCAGAGGGTTCTCGAGGCTCGCAGGGAAGCGGGCACCATCCCGTGGACCTGGGTCTTCGCGATGGCAGCCCCGTTTCTCCTTCTCGGTCTCGCCGCGGCATTTTCGCCAGAGGGTCTGCTGCGATGGGTGCGAACGGCGTGGTTCCCGGCCGGATGGACCCGATCGGCGGCAGTGGATCCGGCGGGTCCGTTGCGGATGAACGGGTGGTTTCTTTTTCTCGGCGTGGGAGGGGGATTGGGAGCGGCCTGGGCCGTCGGAAGGCGTCGAGCTCCTGAGTGGGTCGTGGCCCTTCTTCTCCTTGCCATGGTCGCGGATGGCTGGCGCGTGAACGAACGTTACCTGCGGACGGTGGATGCGGAGAGCGTCTTTCCGTCCGATCCAGTCATCGAACACCTGCGCTCCGAACTGGCCGTTGCTGAGAGGGTCTTCCCACCGGCGGGCCTGGCCGGCTACGGTCCGAGCGAGCTCAGCGTTCACGGAATCCCGGCTGTTACGGGCATCCAGAAATTTCGCCTCGAGTGGTATGAGCGCTTCACCGGTGGTCTTGGAATGCAGAACGTAGGCACCGTGGCGGCGTTGGGGCTGCTCGACGTGGGCTTCATCGTGGCCAGGGCCGGAGTGACGTCCGACCTGCTGTCCATGCAGGTTTCGGCCCCGAGGGGCTCCGCCTATCGGGTGCTGAGTGATGTTCCGCACGCCTTCTTCCCCCGGAGAGTGGAGGCGATGCGGGATACGGCGGAGGCCCTCCGCCGCATCCTCGAGGCCGATCCGCTCGACCTCGCCATCGTGGAGAGTGACGTGGCTCCTGCGGCGGGATCGGGAGTGGCGACGATCACCCGCTACGAACCCAACGAAGTGGTCCTCCAGGTGGAGGCGACTCGGGGCGGGCTTCTCTTCCTCAGCGAGGTCTACTATCCGGCCTGGCGGGCCACCGTCGACGGCGAGTCGGCCGAGGTCCTCAGGGTCAACACCGCGTTTCGGGGCGTCGCCGTGCCCGCAGGGTCTCACGAGGTGGAATTCCGATATTCTGCCGCCGAGTTCCGGATCGGATTCATGGTGTCCGGCCTCGCGGCGGCTGGCGCCGTCATGTGGCTTCTGATCGGGCTCTTCCGCGAGCGAGTCCTGCACGGCAGCCGACCCCGGACGGAGCCGGAGGTAAGGTGACTGCGAGTCGCGGTGCCCGTCGCTTCGCGACGGTGCTGTTCCTTGGCGTTGCCCTCGCCTTCGTCGTGACTCTACTCAAAGGGCAGTGGACCTCGCTGGACGAAGTGATGGCGGCAACGCGTACGTTCGAGTGGTCTTTTCGCCCATGGTTGCTGCTCCTGGCAGTCGTCACAGGTGTGGCGGACCTGCTGCTGATGGGCAGCGTCTGGGCCGGTCTCTTCCGGCGGACCGGGGGCAATGCCCGGCGGGCAGATGCCGTCAGGGTGTGGGTGGTCACCAACTTCGGTCGGTACATACCGGGCAAGGTGTGGCAGCTAGGCGGCCTCGCGGCGTACATGAAGGGCCGCGGTGACTCGGGGGCGGCGGCGCTTGCCTCAGCGCTGGCTTTCCAGATCATCACTCTGGTTACGGGGGGGGCGGTCGCCGTCTCCACCATCGGAGTTGCATGGGCCGGCGGGGAGGGAAACTGGTTGCCTGCCGTGGTCGCGCTGGCAGGGATCCTATTCCTGGGACTCCATCCCGGCGTGATTCGCTGGATCGCGAGTCGGCTTGGCGGTTGGCTCGGCGAGGACGACATGACGGTGGATCTGGGCGCGGGACACATCGTACGCGCTGCGGCCGGAATGCTGCTCGCGTGGAGCCTGTATGGCGTGGGGCTGCTGCTACTCCTGCGGGGTGTCGGCGTTACTTCCGAAATCAGCCAATTGCCGTTACTTACCGGTATTTTCGCGGCCAGCTATGTCGTCGGCTACCTTGTGCTCGTGGCCCCGGGCGGCCTCGTGGTACGGGAGGGAGCAATGACGGCATTGCTCGTCGATCTGGCCGGGCTGGCGGTCGGTGTTGCGGCCGCCGTGGCGATCGTGGCCCGGATATGGATGGTGGTGACCGAGCTCGCCGCGCTGGCTCTGGTGCTGACGTGGCCGAGATCGGTAGAGGAAGGGAAGGAGAGGCTGGATTGAGCGAGAATCCGGGCGTTCCGGGATCGGAGCAGGTCGGGCAGGGCAGGGCGCTCGTCGTCATGCCGACGTACAACGAGGCTGGAAACCTCGCCGCGATCGTCCCGGTCGTCCTGGACCAGGACCCGACGATCGACGTGCTGGTCGTGGACGACGCTTCGCCTGACGGTACGGGTGAGGTGGCGGATCGGATGGCGGCCGAGAACCCTCGGGTCAACGTGGTGCACCGGGAGGGGAAGCAGGGGCTCGGGAGCGCGTACCTCCGGGGCTTCACGTGGGGTCTGGAGAATGGATACGAGTTTCTTCTCGAAATGGACTCGGATCATTCGCACGACCCGAAGTACCTTCCCGCGCTGCTCGGCGCGGTGCAGGGAGATCTGGACCTGGTGATCGGCTCCCGCTACGTGAGCGGAGTCAACGTCATCAACTGGCCGATGAGTCGCCTTCTGCTGTCGTGGTTCGCGAACAAGTACGCTCGCGTCGTCACGGGACTCCCCCTGTCGGACGCCACGGCGGGATTCAAGTGCTTTCGCCGCGAGGTGCTCGAGGCGATCGATTTCTCGAAGGTCGGCTCGACCGGGTACACGTTTCAGATTGAGATGGACTTCCGTGCGTGGAAGAAGGGGTTCCGCGTCGGGGAGGTACCGATCGTGTTCGTGGACCGGACGGAAGGCGAAAGCAAGATGTCGAGGGCCATCGTACGCGAGGCGGTGTGGCGGGTGTGGGCCCTCCGCTTCCGCTCGATGTTTGGCCGCCTTTGACCGTACGGCCGGGATGGCCAGGGCCCCTCTCGCGGGTTTACAAGGACAGATGGAGCGGGGAAGCCTGAGCAGGAGGGGAATCGCAGGCGTCCGGAAGGCAAACCACGAGTTCGTAGTTTACATAAGACACATTATGCGCCATTAACGGACAAGGGGCCATATAAGCCCCTGTCCACCCCAATCCCGCGGAAATCCTCCCCTGCGTTGGGACTACTCTCCCTCATCGCCCCCTGGGGCCGCTTCTGCCGTGGGTGGGTCGGACGCCTCTGGCTCGTCACCGTCGCCCGACTCGTCGGTCGCCGCAGCGGGTGGCTGCAACTGCACGGCCGGAAGTGCGGCGGGGGGCGCGGCACCAAACTCAGCGAGGGCTCGCACTTCTCCGAGCCGGACGCCATACACTTCCTGACCGGCCGGGTCCTCTTCCACTTCCGTCACCAACTGCTCGTACAGGGCCGCCGCATCCGAGTAGCGCCCGGCCGTAGTGTGGAGACGTGCCTGCTCCGCCATGCCGAAGTGACGCTGGTAGTCGAATATGGCGTCGGATGAGATCCGTTCGTACCACTGAATCGCTTGATCCGTCTCGCCGCCTTGCTCATACGCGGTGGCGATCATCTTCATGGCGGTGAAAGACAGCGGGTCGGACGTGCCCAGCTCGGCGACGGGCTCGAGAGCCTGGATCGCGAGGCCCAGACTGTCTCTACGCAGTTCTAGATCTCCCAGCGCCACCCGTGCCTGGCTGGCGTACGGTGTGCTGGAATACTGATCGATGAAGATCCGCAGTTCTGACCGGATCGTCTCGACGTTGGCGGACTGCGATGAGATCTGGATCTCCTGGAGCCGAACGGAAGCCCTCTCTACGAGCTTGTTCCGGTAGTCCTGGTAGTAGAACGCCGCGGCGACCACCAGTACCAGCGCGATCCCGCCTGCCATCACAGCCCGGCGGTGGCTCTCTGCCCATGCGGCGGCCTCAAGGACGCGCTCGGTAACGTGATCTTCCGTGTCGATATGTTCGGGCCGCTTTTCGCGAGCCATCTTCTTAGTCATGTCTTGCCGCAACGCCTTTCTGTATGGACAACGCTTGCAGAGGTGCAC
>JAUVPT010000182.1 GCA_030598525.1 Gemmatimonadota bacterium | reverse complement strand
TATTGACTCCGGGAGCTTGTCCCGGAACTGTTCGCGACGCGTTCAGTTGAGGGAACCACGGAGATTCGGGTCCAAGCGCGCCGACGATTATTGGACACGCGTTGTGCCTCTTCTTGATTTTCTTCAAGTTTCGCGCTTCACACAAGTGAACGTCGGTCATTCGAACGAAAAACGCGAGCGATACATGACACGGACCACGCGCGTGCGCGCCTGGATCTTCCTCCTGGTTCTTCTCCCGGCACCGCTCCTGGCGCAGGAGGAGTCGGCAGACGACGCCGATGATGACGGGCTCCACAACACCTGGTTTCCCGGAGAATTCGCCGTCGCACCCCTCCGCGCGGCTCCGCTCGAGGTCCGTCTCGGGGGCGGAGTGTTCGCGACCGAGCGGGACATCGAAGACTCCATCGACGGATCGAACCTGGAAGCCCAGGTCGCGGTAGGCCTGCGGATTCCGGTGGTCCGCTTCCAGGAAGAGGCTCCGGGTCGCCCGACGATCGAGCTCGGGTTCGAGGTCGGCGTGTTCTCCCGCTTCTTCATGCAGTCGATGGAAAAGGAACAGATCGACACGGACTACCGGGTGGGCGTGCCCCTGGGGATCCAATACGGTATGTGGGACTTCCGGCTCACCCTGCTGCACGTCAGCTCCCACTTCGGGGACGACTACCTGGACGACAATCCGCAGGAAGTCTTCCAGATCTCGCGCGAGGGATTCGAACTCCTGCTCGGTGTGCGCCCCGGATTCGACGGCCGGATCTACGTGGGCGGCGATCTCAACCTGGGACGCAGCGAGGACTTCACGGGCACGGGCCGGCCCGGCGATCCTTTAGTGATCTTCACCACCGTGGAGAAATGGGCGGTCCGATTCGGGGCCGAGTGGGACCCCACCCAGTGGGGAGAGAAGAGAATCGCACCGTTCGCCGCCGCGGACTTCGAGATCACGGAGTTCACCGAGCGGATCGCATCCCACGTGGTGGCCGGGGCCGCCTTCCGAATCAGTACGGTCCGCCTGTTGCTCAACATGGAGTTCCACGAGGGACCGTCGCCCATGGGGCAGTTCCGCACGGTGGACGAGCGCTGGATCGGAGCGAATCTGACGGTAGAGCTGTGACGCGCCCCGGCTCCGCCGGAAGCCCGGGGCCCCGTCGCCTCAGTTCCGGGCCAGGATTTCCTCGAACAGGGAAATGGCCCGCGGGTCTCCCGTTTGGCCGAGCCAGAACAGAGAGGCCTGCACCAGCTCCGGGTCGTCGCCCTCGCGTGCCACCTTCATCAAGGCGTCGAAACCGGCCCCGTCCGGAAGCTGGGACAGCCCGAACAACGCCGCCTCCTTGACCTCGGTGTCGCCATCCGAGCGTACGATCTCCTCGAGTCCCTCGGTGGCCTGGTCCCCCGCAAGCTGAGCCAGCCAGAAGACGGCGCCTTCCCGTGTATCGGTGTCGATACTCTCGTCCCGTGCCATGTCCAGGAGTTCCGGCCATATCACCACGTCGGCGGCCAGGGAGGCCGCGCCGATCGCTTCGTCGCCGAAGTCTCCGTCCGTGCGGCGAGCCAGTGCCAGCAGGTAATTGGCCGCCTCGCGGGTTCCCACGCTGCCGAGGTCCGTTCGGGCCGCATCCCGCGAATCGCCTCCGACCCACATGTCCAGGTCCACGATCCGGCGGCCGGACTTCTCGATCTCCACCTGGATGGGACCGTCGTCGCAGCGCCAGTCCGCAGAACCTTCATCATCGTGGCTGATATTGATGTGGTGGCCGTCGCCGCATACTCCCTCACGCGCGGTATAGCTGAATCTCACGCTCCCGTCGGGTGCCGCCTCGATGCGGCGGGCCAGGTCTCCGGCCTCCTGGGCCTCGCTGGCCGGAGCCAGGATCAGCCACGAAAAAGCGGCGACGCCCCCGAAGAACGCCGCCGCCAGGCCCACACCACCCCGCTTCGTCCGCCTGCCGGTCATCATCATCCTCACCTCATCCCCTGGGCGGCCGCCCGCTCGGGGACGACCGCCACGTAATTCCGCTCTATTGGTCCAGGATCTCGAGCAGCACGTCCTGCGCCCGCGGATCGCCGGACTGACCGATCCAGAAGATCGCGTTCTGACGAAGATCCGGATCCTCCTCGGTGCGCGCGATCTGGAGCATCTTGTCGAACGCCGCTTCGCTGTCCAGTTGGGTCAGCGTAAACAGGATGTGCTCCTTCATCTCCTGGTTGTCGCCGGCCGAGTCGTACATTTGACTCAGCACCCGGGCATCGACGTTTCCGGTCTGGCCCGCCATGAACAGGGCCATCTCCCGGACCTCATCGTCCTCGGTTTCGTCCGCGAAGATCGCGAGGAGCCAGTCGCCGTCCACGGCATCCGGCATCTGCGTCAGGGCGAACAGGATCTGCTCCCGGACCTCGGGATCGTCCACGTCATTGAACATCTGCTTCAGGAGCTGCGCGTTCTCGGGCGACGGGTGCTGCGCGAGCCCGTGCACCGCCATCCCGCGTATCTCCGGATCGACGTCCGACCGGGTCGCGTAGTCCCTGAGGATCTGGCCGGCCCGCGGGTCGTCCGTCTGCCCGAGGGCGAACACGGCCTGGCCCTTGATGTCCTCGTCCATGTTCGGGTCCTCGATGATCGCGATCGTGGCGTCGATGGCCCGCGGATCATCCACCTGCGTGAGCCAGAACGCCGCGTGCGCCTTCACCTCCGGGTCCGGATCGTTCCGCACCACGTCCAGCATCAGATCGAGAGTCTGCTCGGACTCGTGCTGCCCGAGGATGAACACGGCCTGCCCGCGGAGTTCGGCGGTCTCGGGCGTGCGGTTCTGCAGCACCTTTGTCAGATACGGGATCGCTTTTTCCGGATCCGCCTGGATCAGGGCGTGCAGGGCCATGGCCTTGATCTCGGCCTCTCGCTCGGCTTGCTCGTCGTGTTCCTGTGCCCGTTGCTCTTCGCTCACCGCGAGCCTCTCGGCCTCGCGGGCCAGTCTCTCGGCCGCCTGGGCGTCACCGCGCCGCGCCAGCTCACCCTCGATCCGGACCGTCAACTCCTCGGCATCGCCGTAGGAAGCGGAATCCGGATACCTTTCCATTTGCTGATCGAGCTTACCAAGGGCCCGCTCGTAATTGCTCCGGCCGCCAATCCGGTAGTAGGCCAGCGCCTGGTAGTACAGCGCCTCGGCCGAGTACTCGGGCTCCTCGTCGAGTGACTGCTCGAACAACTCGATCGCCTGGCGATACTGCGATTCGTTCAGCGCCCGGCGCGCCGCCCGGTAGATGGTGTCGGCCATCGCCGCTGCCTGGTACGCGAGCTCGGACACCTGCATCGCGGCCACGTCGTACTGAGCCGCAGCGTTGATGGCCTGCGCGGACATCACGCTCGCCTGCGCCGAAAGTTGCACGGCCTGCGCATACATCTCCTGCGCATACCGGTCCTGGGCTTCCTGCGCCTGGTCCTGCCCGATCGCGCGTCCCGGCAACAGCAGGACTGTCAGGCAGAGCAGAGCCCCCGATCCCTTCATCATCCTCTTCGACATTGTTCTCTCCTCTTCCTTGTGCGTCTTACAGTCTTACCGTCGCCGGCGCGCTCGCCTGGGCGGCCTTGAGCCGGAACAGCAGCTGACTTGATTCCAATCCCTCGTCGATGATCTCTACTTCATTCGGATCGCCCGTCCGCAGCTGGACGATCTGCGCCAGTACCAGCTCCAGGTCGCCGAGCAACCTCCGGAGCTCCGGATCGCCACCGGCGGGCGAATCGAGTAACAACCGCGTGTCCGTCAGGAGCCGCTTCGACCACGTTCCGATGTCCTCGTCGTTCAGCTGATCCGAGCGGGCGTCCACCCGGAACATCGTGAGGAAGGTCTCGCTGCGGTTGAGGTGCCGGGCGGCAGCGAAACGATAAGAGCGCGGCACCAGGTTGGCGGAGCCGTCCGGCGTGCCTTCGGGCGCCCCTCCGTCCACGGCTGCCGGCACATCCGCGCCTCCATCGGCCACCGTCGTGGCCGCGTCCGGACCACCGAGCGTCCCACGACCGAGGACCACGCCGATCACCAGCGCCGCGGCGACCACCGCCCACCAGGGCTGGGGCCGGAAGCGCCGGATGGGCACGACGTCGGCAGCGCGCGCCGCCTGGATCACGGCCCACATGTCGTCGCGCGGAGTCTCGGGCGGCGTGTGATACGTCTCTCTCGCCACCTTCGCCACGCCCGCGTCGAAGCTGTCCGTCCCGGTCTCGCCGAGGTTGCTGTCGTTCTGATTCTGGTCGTTCATGCCACTACATCCTCCGCGAAGTCCGCGAGTTCTACGCGGAGCTTCGCTCTGGCCCGTGAGAGTTGGGCCTTCGATGTGCCGGTCGCGACACCAAGTGCGCCGGCGATCTCGTCGTGCGTATATCCCTCGACATCGTGCATCACGAAGACGGTCCGGTATCCGTCGGGCAGACCGTCCACGGCCTGCTGCAGTCGATCGCGGAGGTCGGGCTCGGCGCGCGGCTTTTCGCCCGCCACCGTCCTGGCCTTCTCGAGATCGATTTCCGACGTCCGGAACTTCTTCACTTTTCTCAACCCGTTCAGGACCACCGAGGTCGTTACCGTGTGCATCCACGTGGAAAGGGCCGAATCGCCCCGAAACG
>JAUVPT010000090.1 GCA_030598525.1 Gemmatimonadota bacterium | reverse complement strand
GGTGCAGGGACAGTAGTCATCGAAGCTGTCTCCATCGGTCGGCGTAGAACTCTTGTCGGCATCGTCGTAGTCGTACTTCCCAGGATCGCCTGGCAGGTACGTGTCCTCCCACATGTCCGCTACAGCCCAGGGCGTCAGACAGCCCACGGCATCGGCCGGCGCGGCCTCGGCCGCCGCCATCGCCTGAATATTCACCAAGGATACGTTGAATACGCGCGCGAAGAAGGTACTCACTGCATTGCCGCGCGACCTGAGATGCCGCACCGTGACACGGACCTTCATTTCATCGAGGAACACCTCCACGTCCTCAGCGGGCCACAGATCCACCGTCTGTACCCCGACCTTGTGCAACTCGGCATACTGCTCGGCGCGGATCGGGGCCAACGTTGCGGCGTTCTCGGGATCGTCAATGAATGCGCTGGCGCCCGCCAGAGCCGCCGAATCGGCCGCACGCTGCGCGTCCGTCCTTGCCGCCGCCAACACTCCGATGTCGACCGCAAGCGCCGCCGCCGACACCACGGCTACCATGCTGATCGCCACCAGGACGAACACCGCCCCCCGTTGGTCGGCCAGTAGAACCCTAATCTTTCTCCTGATCCTCGTCACAGTCTACTCCTCGATGAAAACAACGTCTCGCTTCTTCCAAGATCTTCAAGGCAACGCACGTTGCCGCTAAGTCATCGCCTCACACCCGTCTGGTTCACCACCGCCCGTGTATGCGCGTCGGCTCGTCCGATCCGTTACCTCGACCGGGAGACGACGTGGACGTCAATGCACTCTGCGGACCTGCCACGACCGAGTCGGGAAGTGCGGCTCCCCCCTCCACCCGGTCGCGAATCATCTGCCTGAGGAGCTCCCACTGCTGCTCCGCGGCGACGATCCTCTCCTGGAGCTCGGCCTTGCGGTTATCGAGTTCCCGGCGTTCCCGGTCCAGCTCCTCCCGGATACGCACCGCCTCTTCATCGATCCCCGAGGCCCGTTTCCGCCGCGTCGCAGGCGCAACACCAGCGTACTGCCGCACGACCACTCGCACGCTGACGAGGTGAAGCGCGTAGACTCCCAGCAGCAAAGCGGCCAGGTTGAACACGGGGTGCGGCATCACGTAGGACAGAACCGCGGCCGAGACCGCGAGCAGTGCTACGATGATCGTGTACTCCAAGCTTACCGGAGGTTTCATGCGATCCTATCCCTTCGGGTTGTTTCGTCCCCGGGGAACTTCTCGACACCTCCCGTGCAGCGAGAGTCGTGCCACCAGAGGGAGGGACGATTTCAGATCTATATGTATATCAATTACATAAACTTACGTGCGGTCATCCGCGGAATGTAGAGAGGGCACGTCCCGTTGCACCAGCTCCACCTGCTGTTGCTTGCGTCCTACACTCGTGGGGGAGCGGCGAGGGACGCTGACACGCATAGTAGCGGGTGCGTCAAGTGGCGGGAGTGGTCCCTTATCAGGCCTCGTCCACGGGGCCTCGGTCGGGCTCGTTCCCGTCTCCGTCCGAGGGCCTTTCCCCCTCAGAAATCGTCTCGAGTTCGAGGGCGAGGTTGGGTCCCGGAAGCGACCTGACATGCAAGTCCCGCTGCGGGAACGGGATGGTGATGCCTGCTTCCTTGAATGCGTCGTTCACCGCCACGTTGACCTCGCTGCGGACCCTGAAGAAGTCGTCGAACGTCGCAGTCCAGAACATCAGGCGAAAGAGCAACGCGCTTGGGCCGAATTCGAGAAAAACCACCATGGGTTCAGGGTATTTGAGGACCTCCGGGTGCGCGCCGGCCACCTTCTTCAGAGTCTGGATTACGCTGTGGGGATCGGTCCCATACGCCACCCCCACCTCGACCCGAACTCTCCGCTTCTGATCGGACAACGTCCAGTTGACGACCTCGGACGAAATCAGGTTCCCGTTGGGGACGATCACCTCGGCACCGTCAAACGTACGCACGATGCTGGCCCGGACACCGATCCTCCGCACTTCTCCGATGAGGGCGAGGGACGTGATCTCGACCTTGTCGCCCACCTTCACCGGCTGCTCGAAGATCAGTATGAGGCCCGAGACGAAGTTGCTGACCACGTTCTGCAGCCCGAACCCGATGCCGACGCTGAGCGCGCCAAACACGATCGCCAGCTGCCCGGCTTGCAGTCCGAGCGCGCTGCCTGCGGTCAGGAGACCGGCGCCGAGGATGGTCCACTGGACGACGGTGGAAATAGCGTTCGAGGCACCGCGTTTGAGCTTGAGCCGAGGCAGGATCTCCACGTCGAGCACGAACGCGACCAACCTGGCGATCCAGATGGCGAGCAGGACAACGGCTGCGAACGAGACGACCTTCTCGAGCGAGAACTCGAGCGCGCCGATCCGGATCGTGCCCGTCAGGACTCCCGTCACCCAGTGGCCAATAGGAGCACTGACATCGAACGCCTCCAGCGCCAGCCAGACCCAGGTGGCGGCCGCAGCGAGCTTCAGCACCATGATCGCGCGTGACGTCACGAGGTCGCCGTAGCCCCGCATGATGTGCGACGCCTGGCCGAGCTTCGTTCTGGGCAGCAAGCGGATCATGCCGGCGAGCACCCGATAGCCGATGACGATGCCAAGTCCCAGGTAGGCGGAGTACAGCACCCCCACGATCAGGATCTCGGCCAGAAGTGTCCACCCGAAGACGTTTGCCACGGAGGACGTGACGCTCACGACGAGAGACACCTGGAGACCGCGCCAGACGACGATGCCCCACCCCGTCTGCCGCATCTGTTCGGCGTCAGCGGAGCGAAGCAACCATCCCGACGCGCCACCCAGGGCGAGGGCCGTGAGCAGGGAAGCGACGCGGTATTCCACCGACGGCGGGATGACGAGGTCCGCAACGGCGATGATCGCGAAAAGGACCAACAGCACGCGAACGGTCCGATTGATCACCGGGTTGCTGGACCTGGGAAGTAGCCGAAAAAGAGGCACGATGGCCGCAAGGGCGATCACCTGCCAGAGGACGAAGGGGGCTCGCGGCCAGAGGGCCTGCGATGCAAGGATCGTGAGCAGAACGGCGGCGGACACGGGCCGGTGGAGCGTCTCAGCCGCACCCTTCATGGACTCATCGGTCGGATCCGATTCGAAGTCCAATCGGTCACGCAACCGAACCGCCAACAGGGCGAACAAGACGAACAGGACGGCACCGAACAGGAACGATCCTGAATTGCTCACGGCGAAGGCGAGAATGGCTTCGCGTTCCTCGTTCCAGATGCGGGACGCTCTCTGTGACACAGGTTCGTCCCGGAACGCAGCGGCCTTCCACAAAGGGGGCGCGCTGCGGGTCAACATCCTCCCCCGCACGCTCGCCCTGGCGGCCTCGAGCTCTCCCAGAACGTGGCGCACGCCCTCCAGCCCGTCGTCCAGCTGCGACTTCACGCCGAACAGGTAGGCAAGCCGGGCGCGAACGATCGTATCGAGCGAATCGGCCGCGCTCAGCACTCGGTCCGCCTGCTCCACGAGCGGCTGCGGAACGGCCCCCTCTCGAGCGAGAGACTCGGCGGTCAATCTCCAGGTGTCCCGGATGCCCCCACGGACCTCGGCGACCCTGGCCACCTCCCGGAGCTCGTCCTCGAAGGCCCTCGCCCACCGGCCAATCCTCGCCTCGTGCGACTGCCAGATCGCCGTCAGGTTCCAGAGTTCACGGATGGAAAGGTTCTCCAGTACGATCAGGCGGAGCCGCTCGTGGTCGCGAGACACCGAGACGAGCTCATCCGGAAGGTCGTCCTCGATGAGTGCCAGGTCAGGATCCACGCTGAGCTGCGTTTCGATCGTCTGCAGCCTGGCAAGCGCCTCTTCGGTCTTCAGCGGGATCTCCGACAGGGAGATGGCCCGGGGGCCGGATGCCGCCGAATCCTGGTTCGCAGCCTGAGTCGGGGTCGTGGAGCCGAAGATGCCCTGGGCCCGGCCAGCCGCCGGCCATGCCAGCGCGGCCAGGATGGCCAGACACAACGCTCCACGCCGCGACACCCGTGACTTCTTCATCAAAACCGCCTTACCGAGCCCGACCCGAAATGTGTTCGCCGATCAGGATCTTGCTGATCTCTTCGCGCTGGATCTGGTTCGTGCCCTCGTAGATCTGCGTGATCTTGGCATCGCGCATATACTTCTCGATCGGATAGTCCCGCATGTAACCGGAACCGCCGTATACCTGCACCGCATCGGTCGTCACGGACATGGCGACATCGGAGGCGAAGCACTTGGACATGGCGGAATATATCGTCGATCGGGTCTTGGGGTTGGCATCGATGTGCTTCGCCGTCGCGTAGATCAGCGCGCGGGAAGCCTCGACTTTCATGGCCATGTCGGCCAGCAGGAAGCGGAGACCCTGGAACGATGACACGGGCGCACCGAACTGGCGCCGCGAGATCGACCAGTCCACGGCAAGGTCCAGGGCTCCCTGCGCGATGCCGAGCGCCTGCGCTCCCACTCCCGGGCGTGATGCGTCGAACGTCTTCATGGCCGTGATGAACCCCGTACCCTCTCGACCAATCAGGTTCTCGACCGGGACCCGGCAGTCCTCGAACACCAGCTCGCGCGTGGAGGACGCCCGGATGCCCATCTTGTCTTCCTTCTTCCCGAAGGTGAACCCCGGGGTGTCCTTCTCGATGACCAGCGCGCTGGCTCCACGTGCGCCCTTATCCGGATTCGTGAGCGCGATCACCGTGTAGACCTCGGCATCTCCGCCGTTCGTGATCCACTGCTTGAGTCCGTTCACCACGTAGTGGTCGCCATCTCGAACGGCGGTCGTCCGGATGCCCGCCGCGTCCGACCCGGCCTGGGGCTCGGTGAGGGCGAACGCGGCCAGCCGCTCTCCCGACGCGATCGCGGGCAGGAACCGCTGCTTCACTTCCTCGCTGGCCGACACGATGATCGGGAGTGCTCCGAGGGCCGTGCTCGCGAACGCCAGCGAGATGCCGCCGCACGCCTTGGACAACTCCTCGGTGACCAGCACCATGTTCATCGTGCGGGAATCGCCCGCCAGCCCACCGTACGCCTCGTCGATGAACACTCCGAACAGACCGGCCTCGGCGATCTTCTCGACCACCGGCCAGGGAAACTCACCGGTTCGGTCGTACTCCGCCGCCACCGGCCGGATCTCGTTGTCGGCGATGGTCCGGGCGAGGTCCCGGATCATCTCCTGCTCTTCGGTCAGTTGGTAATCCAGCACGGGGGTCTCCTATGTGCGATCCCGGAGCCGTGCCGGCTCCGAGGAGATAGTCGTATATCGGGAATCCGCCATCAGGACCATAACAGCGGATGCTGAACCGAGGCCTCACCAGCTTCGAACAGAAACCGGACCAGGTTTTCGGGCACGAAGTCCGCGAACGACCCGACCTCGAACCATCCATCCAGCGATCCCGGGCGGGCCAGCCCCACCATGCGAACGGCCAGCAGGCCGCCGTCCAGGTTCACTTCGCTCATGTTCACCGAGACCGTATCACCGTCGGCCGAGGCCCGGAAGTCACCCTCCGGGTACAGTCCTTCGTATGTGTCGGCCAGGGTCTGGAGCGCCTCCGCAGCGCCCGCCGCCTCGTCCGCCTCGAACCGGACCTTCCCGTTCAGGCGGTGCTCCCATTCCGGCGTGGCGATTCGAACGCTCGCGGACCACGGTTCGCGCGTGGCGCCGGCATAGTCAGGGTGCGCCCACTGGATGTGCAGAGATCCGCCGGCCTCGACCCGGATCCGAACGAGCTGGGTGGCGGGTTCCTCGGTGTGTACGAAGAAGTCGCCGCCTTCCACCCGGGACTGCAGGTCGTGCGGAATCTCGGACAGGATGCGCACCAGCTCCACCGTCACCGTGGGAAGAATGGGTCCGGTGGATGGCTGAATGTGACCGATCTCGATCGCACCTGTCTGGGGATCGTACTCGAGCCACTCACCAGGGAGGACCGCCAGTCGGCGCTGTACGGCCGCCGGTAGCTGCCCGAGAATGACCCGGCCATGGCACCCGGACTGGTAGGACATGCGTTATCTGCCTCGCTGGAGCTTGCCGTCACGGCCTGTCGAGAGCCGCGAAATCGGTGAAGATCTTACAATCGCGCAGGGAGATGGAAAAGGATAACCTGTACGTGGGCGCCCGGCGTCCGGCTCTTTTTCTTGCGACAGTTCCACCACTCAGCCAGCTACGTGCCATGCAGACAGCATACTTCAACGGCGAGTTCCTCCCACGGGAGGACGTGAGAGTGTCTCCCGATGACCGGGGTTTCCTGTTCTCCGACGGGGTGTACGAGGTGCTGCGCGCCTACGGCGGCCACCTGTTCGAGGTCGAGCGGCACGTGGACCGCCTGGCCCGCAGTCTCGCGGCGATGCAAATCGGGGGAGTGACCGCCTCCGACCTGGCGCCGGTGTTCGAGGAACTCCTGGCACGGAACGACCTGTCGGCGGCGGATGCGCTCGTATACCTGCAGGTGACCCGAGGCGCCGCACCGCGGACGCACAGGTATCCGGATCCACCGGTCCCGCCGACGGTGTACGCGTATGCGTGGGCCTTCTCGCCCGATCACGCGCCGGAGGACGGGGGCCGCGCCATCACGGTGCCGGACCAGAGATGGGCCCGGTGCGACATCAAGACCGTCGCCCTGATCCCCAACTGCATGGCCAACGAGCAGGCCCGCGAGGCGGCGGCGGTCGAGGCGATCTTCGTGCGGGACGGCGTAGCGCTCGAGGGCACGCACACAAATCTGTTCGCGGTCTTCCGGGGCCAGGTGCGCACCTCCCCGCTGACCAATTACATCCTGCCGGGCGTGACGCGGGCC
>JAUVPT010000151.1 GCA_030598525.1 Gemmatimonadota bacterium | reverse complement strand
ATGTCAGCCGGGTCGAACGTCTCCTCGATTCCCTCGAACCTTTCGACGGCGGCCAGCAATGAGTCTTCCGTCTGCTCATCGAAGAACAGGCCCGTCCGGCCTTCGACCACGGTTTCCAGGGCCCCTCCGCGCCCGTATGCGATCACTGGCCGGCCCGAGGCCATGGCCTCGATCGGAACGATCCCGAAGTCTTCTTCGCCGGGGAAGATGAGGGCGCGACAGTGGGCGTATTTTTCACGGATCACGGATGAGGGCTGCCTGCCCATGACTTCTACACTCGATCCGGCCAGTCGACGGAGCTCGGAAAGCTGCTCGCCGGCTCCGATCACCAGAAGTCTTTTCCCGGCGCGGCTGAAAGCACGTACTGCCAGGTCGGCCCGCTTGTAGGACACGAGCTCGCCGACCATCAAGTAATAGTCCGCGGTCGAGTCAGCGAGGCCGAATGCTTCGGTGTCCACGGGCGGATGAATGACATCGGCGTCGCGTCGGTAGTGCTTGTGCACCCGGCGGGCCACGAATGCCGAGTTGGCCATGAAGTGATCCACCCGAAAGGCCGATGCGAGATCCCACCGACGTATGTAGTGGAGCAGTGCGCGGGCCAGCGGCCGCATGGGCTTCGATACGTCACGCAGGTAGTCCCAGTACATGTCCCACACGTAGCGCATCGGACTGTGGCAGTAGCATACGTGGAGTGTCTGCGGGGTAGTGATCACTCCCTTCGCCGGACCGCATTCGCTGCTGATGACGAGGTCGTAGCCTCGAAGGTCCAGTTGCTCCAGGGCGAGCGGCATCAGGGGCAGGTATTTCTGGTAGTAGCGTCGCGCGCCGGGAAGCCGCGCGATGAAGGTCTCCTGGATGCGGTGACTTCGGATCGTGTCGGACAGCACTTCGGGATTTGCCACGTGCGTATAGATGTCCGCGTCCGGATACAGCTCGCACAGTGCCTCCACCACACGCTCTCCGCCACGCATGTTGACCAGCCAGTAATGGACGATCGCGACTTTCAACGTCCCGTCTCCTACCTGGTGTCGGCTGCCGGCCCGTCGGCACTCTCGAGGCGGAACGATGCCTCCGGATACAGGCCCAACGCCACGTCTTTCGTGATCTCGAACACTTCGCGCCGCTCTTCGGCCGTCAGCATCCCGAGCCTGAGATCCAGCAACCCGCGACTGTCACGCGAGAAGTCCTGTGTTCGACCTCGGCGGGCCTCCCTCGGATTGTTTCCACCCGTGCGCCGACGAATGTCGCGCTCAACCCGGCCGGACCACGGCAGATCCAGCTCCTGGTACAGGGTGCGGAACGTAGCGACGGGCTCCGCGCTCAAGTCTTCGTGTCGAATGAGCAACCAGTCGGGATGCAGGGCCGCCTGGGCCAGTAACACGGTGTTCAGGGTGCGCCATTCCCACGCTGCGGCTCGAATCGGCGTGGACAGATCCGCGTCGGCCCAGCCGTCTGATTGAAAGTGATCTTCGGCCAGGTGCGGCTGGCCGGCAAGGAACTCGAGGTCCGGCTGCCACCCGAGCCGCTTCACGCTGGCCGCTACGGCCACCGGGTGACGCACCATGACCACCGGTCTGACTCCGTGCTGCTCAGCAAGGTAAGCGGTGAGCAGGCAGCCGATAGGGTCCTTCACAACGGCCGCCGTGTGGAACGGATTGACTTTCGCCAGCCTCAGATAGAACGGACCACGGGAGCCTACGATCGCCTTCACGCTCTTCTTGAGGACGGAGTCCTCCGGATAGTGCCCGGTGCGGAGCGTCACGTCGTACCGGAACAGACCCTCGATCGATTCCCGCAACGCTGCCGAATCGGATCCGTCTGGCCGCAGGTACAGGAACCGACGTTCGATTCCGGGAATGCCGCAATCGGGATTGAACGGCTCGTGGATGTAGTCCACCTGGATCGGCGCGCTCAACGTGTGGCCGACGAACGTCGTTCCGCTGCGCGGCGCCCCGGTGACGAAGATCCAGTTTTCGATCTTCATGCGGTGGCCACGCCCTCGTCGAGACGCAGGCTCCGCGGCTGCGCCACCGCCACCCTCATCTCGGAGCGGCGTTGGTAGCTCAGCAACACCCCGCACAACGTGAGGACCGGGATCCCGATCGATGGAGCCACGAGAGCGTTGTCAAACAAGGCAGACACGAGTGTGAACACGATCAGTCCCTGTGCCGCGGTGAATCCGGCCATTACCGGATGACCTCCCGGCAACCCCGGGACGGGCGCAAGCCGCCTGAACATGGCGATCCACAGGGCCCCCAAGAGCGCTAGTCCGACCAGTCCGGTCTCGGCCGCCTGATGCAGGTACATGTTGTGCGCGTTGAAGACGTTCGTCTGCCTGTCCCCCTCAACAGCCAGATAGACGAGCCCGGGTCGCCCCGAGTAGCGTAGCGAGAAGTCGTTATACCTGCCGAATCCTATACCGACCACGGGGCTCTCGCCGAACTTCCGAACCGCGTACGCCCACAGGATGAGGCGCGAGAGGATGTTCGATTCCACGCCCCCAAGCTCCTGTCCGGGCGCCGGCTCCCAAGTGAGATGCTGGAGCGATTCCCCGACCAGACTGGCCGTCTCCGGGGAGAAGATCGCGACCGTACGATCGAAGGTGTGCGGGCTGACGATCGGGAACGAGAGCAGAGCCAGCCCGAGAGCCGCGACGAGACCGAGGCGTGTCCGCCTGTTGGCGCGGCGGAGCACGAACCAGCCAAGCGCCACCAGAAGGCTAACCAGGGCCTGCCTCGAAGCGGACGCGAACACCGGAAGCACCATCGCCAACCCGAGGAGTTGAAGGGAGCGTTTCTGCCGCTCGATTCCGAAGATGAGAAGAAACACCGCCAAGACTCCGAAGAACGTCCCCGCTCCGGTGTGAGAGGTGAGCAGGCCTCCGAAGTTGTCGGCCTGGCCCACGGAGAGTATGGCGGGTCGGATCGCGAACCAGATTCCGAGCAAGAGCATGGATCCGACGGCAAGGGCGATGACCGTTCGCAGTCCCAAAGTGAGCTCGGCGCGACGGGCGAAAAAGACCGAAAAGAAGAGCAGCGGAAGGTAGAAAAGGAAACCCCGGCCGTCGTTCGCATAGAAATTCGGCGACACGAGGTCACCCAACGTCACCCCTCCGATGAACAGCCCGCTCAGCAACCAGAATCCATAATTGGCCAGCACGAGGGCCCCGATCGCATCGAAGCGGCCTCGCACGATCAGTGCGGCCCCCGACAGGGCAGCGGCGAGCGCGAACGCCAGGAGAAGAAAGACCGGAAGGCGGAGCAGGAACGTACCCCACAAAAACAGCCACTCGATCAGCGCCCCGGCGTGGGGCGCTGTCAGGCTTTCCAGGCCGCCGGCCGCTGATGGATCCATTCGTGTGTGTCGGCCCATTCGGCTCCTCAACTACGCGACCCGTCCATGGTTCGGCCGAAAGGCAGGGTCAGGATTCGATATCGTCGCCATACCGCCACGGCGGCCCCACCATTAATTGCCACCAGGCTCAGGGCTGTCGCAACGGCTGCGCCATCGATTCCGATCCTGGGAACCATAAGCACGTTGACAATCACGCCGACGGCCATGCTCAGTGCCAGCAAGTTTCTTACCGTCCGCTCCTGACCCGTCATCATCAGCAGGTGAACGGCGCTGCCGGCGCATACGACAAGAAACTGGCCGACGGAGAGGATCACCAGGGCTGTGCCCCCCACATCGAACCCGGGACCGAACAGGCCCATCACCTGGCGCGACATCAGAACGAAGAGGGCCAGGACCGGTGTGGCGAGGCCGACCATGAGTCGGGTCGATCCGACCGCCACCACGCGCATGGAGTCCAGGTCCTTCTTCTCGTGAAGCGAGGCGAACTTGGGGGCGGCGGCGGCGTTCACCGCCACGAGAACGAAGCTGATCACCACCGAGAGGCGCGTGGCGACGCCGAAGACTCCGATGTCGGCGCTGGTACCCAAGATGCCCAGTACGATCAGTCCGATCCAGCTGGCCATCATGTTTATGGAGGCTATCCAGAACAGAGGTGTGCTGTCGCGAAGGAGGTCGCGACGAGCGTAGGACAAGACGGCTGCCGGATGCGATCGCACGCCCCGGCTCCAGTTGCGCCGCCCCACGACGAACGTGAGAAGCGCCGCACCGGCATAGCTCGCGGTCGCCCCTGTCACGCCCCACTGCCGGACCAACGGATAGATGAGGGCGATGTTGAAAGCGTGAAGCGCGCCCCATTGGACGAATTGGGAAACCCCGATCTTCCCGACGCCCTTCAGCGCCTCTCCGTGAAGCAACGCCAGCGTCATCGGCACAATCGCCAGTCCCATGACCTGGAGCGGGCGCGCTAAGCCGGGCTCCGAGAACACGGTCCCGGCCGTAAGCGGCGCGAGCGCGATCACAAGAAGGGTGGCTGCCCCGGAGAACGCCATGGCCGTGACCATGCTCGTCCGGTATACACCCCTGGCACCGCCCCAGTCGGACCGGGCCACGGCACTGGCCACGAGTCGCAGCAGGGCGTTGTCCATGCCCATGCGACCCACGAGGGTGCCAATGGTGACGATGGTGAGGGCGAGGAAGTAGATGCCGGCCCCTTCGGCACCCAGTAGGCGGGTCAGCACGAGGTTGAACGCCAGGGCCAGCACCGCGCCGCCCACTCTCAGGATCAGGGCGACCGACGACCCCTGCAGCACGTCGTGCATGTGTTGCCCGACCCTCGAGCGAACGCGGTCGGCCCACGCGGTAACTCTGCCCGGCACCTGACCGCTCACGCGCGTGTGTCCGGCCGTAGAAAGGGCACGGGGTTGTTCCGGCCCATTCCGAGCCTGTAGGATGGCACTGGATCGATCACAGGTACCTCGCTCACAGCGTCTATACACATTCGATAATGACCGACGACAGACCCGACGATAGCCCATACACGGAGTTGCCCGTTCATCGGGCGGTGCTCGCGCATCCGATCTTATGGGAGGAAAGAGCCGAGGAGGTCTCGGTCCTCCGAATGACGAACGCCCTCCTGCGCCACTCGCGTGCGACGATCGGCTTTCCCATCGTGGTCACGCTGCTGGTGGTCGTCATCACTCTGCTGCTCCCCCGATCCT
>JAUVPT010000164.1 GCA_030598525.1 Gemmatimonadota bacterium | reverse complement strand
AGCAGGTCTCGAGCTGTCCGCCGAGGGTGAAATCTCAGGCACGCCGACCATGGCTGAGGAGCAGACATTCACGGTGCTTGTGACGTCCGGAGGACAGACGGCCACGCAGGAACTGTCGATCACGATCGAGACTAATCTGGGTTCTATCCGCGTGGCCGCGGAGACGTCGGGTGATGATATCGATCCCGACGGGTATATCGCCGAGATCGACGTCGGTGCTCGCACGACCCGGATCGGTCCGAATGGAGAGACCGGGTTCGGCGGCCTGATCGAGGGTGATCACGAGGCGGGGCTTTCGGACGTGGCGGGCAACTGCACCGTCCAGGGCGAGAATCCCCGCACCGTGACCGTCATTGCTGGGGAGGTCCAGAGCGTGACTTTCACCGTCGAGTGCGAAGCGCTCGGCGCGATCGAGGTCACGACGCACACCACGGGCGGGACGCCAGACCCTGACGGCTATGACATCTCTATCGACGGGTCGCCCGCCGGCTCGATCGGAACGGACGAAACGCAGAGCTACGCCGTGCTCGCTGGCACGCACTCCGTCGAGATCTCTGGCCTGGCCCGGAACTGCACGGTCGTTGGCCAGAACCCGTGGGACCTCGGAGTGGCGTCCGGTGAGACTGCGGCTGCCAGGTTCGACATCGAGTGTCCGATTCCGCAGGGCACATTGGAAGTCACGAGTTCGACGACTGGCGCAGTTCCCGATGCGGACGGCTACGAGCTCATCATCGACGGCACCAGTGTTGGTGCGATCGGAACCGTGGAGCTCCGATCGTTTTCTCTCGACCAGGGGCAGCACGCTGTCGAGCTACTCGGCCTTTCCCCGAACTGCGCGGTCAGCGGCGCCAACCCGCGCGACGAAACCGTGACAGCGTACGAGACCACGACGACCACGTTTGCCGTGGATTGTCCGTGCACGGTGCTCGCCCCCGGCGATGCCGATGGTGACAGACTCCCCAACTGCGCTGAGACGAACACGTACGTCTACTTAAGCCCGACGGACACCGGTACGGATCCAAATGACCCCGATACCGACGGCGACTACATTGAGGACGGCGACGAGGTGCTGGGAACCACCGGTGGGCTGGAGCTGCCGGAGATGGGTCTGAGCCCGCTCCGCCAAGACATTCTCGTGGAGTACGATTGGTTTGACGACGCGCTGCAATGCGCCCCTCACTCTCATCGACCGACGGCCGCGGCGATCGGCATGGTCACGGCGGCCTTCGCGAATGCACCGGTCCAGAACCCGGACGGATCGACCGGGATCAACTACGTGCAAGACTACGGTCAAGGCGGTGTGTTCACCGGCGGAAACCTGATCAGCGATGCGGATGGAGTGCTCGACGGCGGAGTGAACAGCACCGAGTTTCGGAACCATAAGCTTGCCAATTTCGACCCGAACCGGAACGGGTACTTTCACTACACGATCCTGCCACACCGGTACAACACGAACAGCGGCAGTTCCGGTCAGGCCGAGTTTCCCGGCGACGACATGATCGTCTCGCTGTATTGCGCCAACAGCGACCGGAACGTGGCCCACACGATCGTGCATGAGCTTGGGCACAACCTCCTGCTGCACCACGGTGGCCGCGAGGCCACGAACTACAAGCCGAACTACAACTCAGTCATGAATTACAGGTACCAATTCCCTGGAATCGACAACAACTGCACGCCGCCGGGTGACGGCGTGCTGGACTACTCCATCGGTGTCCGCCCGCCGTTGGACGAGAACAACTTGGATGAGACCCAGGGCGTGTGCGGAAATCCGCCGGGCCCGGGTTGGGACTGGAACGGTAACGGCGATCCGACCGAGGTCGGTATCGCCTTCGATATCAACCAGGCGGATGGACTCTACCAGGTCCTGGGGGACTTCAACGACTGGGCCAACATCGTCTTCTCCGGCCTCTCCAGCGCCGATGGCGCCTCAATGTTCGTCCGCGCCCCGGAGGTCGTCAGTTGCGTGAACCCGGCGCCCCTTCCTGGGAACTGATTGTGGTCATGGCGCGCGAGTGCCTGACGGCGAGTGGTCTCGGGCCCGCGCTCCTGTGTGCCCTCGTGCTTGGCATGGCCTGCACACCCCACCCGAGCCCTGAAGTGCGGGAGGGCCCGGCGAACTCGGCGTCGACCGCCGTCACGTCCGATGCCTCGATCCGGTTTGCTCTCCGAGTGGCGCCGGGCGCCGAGGCGCCGTTGTACATCGTTCTGAATGACGAATACAGTCAGGTAGGCTGGGTGAAGGTCTTCCGGGAAGGAAAGCGGGTCTTCCTGAGCGAGCGGTGCGAGATAGAGAATTGCGGAGAGCCGCCCGTGGTGTGTGGAATGGCGTTTCGCATGATCAGGAACCTGGCGGCTGCCGGAGGCGAAGAAACGATTGAGTTCGAGTGGGATGTTGAGACAAGCGCCATCGACGAGTCGTCAGGATGCGAGGCGCGGGTCCCGGCGCCAGACGGTGCCTACGTCGCTCGCTTCTGCCATTCGAGAGAGGCTGAATTCGACGAAGGTGTGGATCCGGGACACACCGCAGCCGGCCGACTTATCGAGTCCACCTGCGTCGAGCGGCCGTTCACGCTCGCGGATGGGCTCGTCGAGTTGGTGATCGATTGATCTCGATACCCATCCGCCAGCCTGATAATTCCCAATCCGTGGGTTAGTCTGGCTATCCTGAGCAGCGCCCTCCGGATTGTTCGTACGCTACGCGCGCTCAAGGACTCACCGCTGACCCGTATTGGCAGACCTGACCATGGTTCGAATGCCAGCGGCGGCTGTGTAGACCCGTTGCCACAGTCCTACCCACGGGAAGCGGGCTTCGCGCCCTGAACGTCGATCCGTCCACGTACAATCTGCTGCTGCCACGGTGCAATCAGGTTGATTTGCCGGGTCTTTACGGGCCTCGCCGCCCAACGCCACACCACCGTCGTCCCTGAGCGACGTGGATTGGGCACACGCCTTGCCCTCCTCCCCGTGGGCGTGACGCGAGCAGATCATCCACAAGTCAGTCTGAGAGGCCTTCGGTGCCGTTCAAGAACGAATCCGGAAACAAACAAGAGCGCCACGCCGGGGCACGTCCTGTGCCGCGGCGACCAATGCTCGCCCGGTCGAAGTTCGCCGATCATGAGCTGCTGCTCTTGTCGCTGGTGCGGCGGGACGCTCCGTTCAGGGTGTCGGCGGATCTCCTGGCCAGGCTGTCCGATCCCGGCTATCGGTCCGCCTTCCATGCCGTGGCCTCGGGCCACGGCGTCATCGGACTGGCTCTGACTGCGCTTCGGCGATGCGAGGCTTTCCTCACTCTGGATCGGGAGACGCGGGACGAGATCCTGGCCCCGCTCCGCCCATTCGCCTTCCAGACGGCCCTGTGGGACGCGGAACGCGACCGTCTGTTAGAGGTCCTTCGCGGTCACTGCCTGATTCCGCTCGTCCTCAAGGGAGGAGCCCTCCGCTTGACGGTCTATTCCGAGGCGGCTGAGCGGCTCTCTGGAGACCTGGATCTATTGGTACCTGCACACCGCGTCCGGGACGGGCTCGAGGCGCTCGCCCGAGCAGGATACGTCGATCACTGGACCAATGAGGCCCGGCGCGAGCACCTCCGCCGGGGTTACCACCTGGAGCTGTCTCATGAGAATGGATTCAAGGTCGAGCTCCACTGGGACCTGGCCCCAAGGGGCGAGGGATTTCGCTTCGATTCGGCCGCTTTCCTGAATCGGTCTTTCATGCACGAACGTGAGGGAGCTGCTTCCGTTCGGGTTCCCGCGCCGGAGCACATGATGCTGCACCTGGCGGCGCAGAATCGTGAGGACTCGTTCTCGCGGCTCAAGAGGCTGGTAGACATCGATCGGGTGATCGCGGCCACGGTCGCGTCCGGCGGTGGCATGGATTGGGACTACGTAGTCCGGCAGGCGCGCTATGGAGGTCTCCAGACCGTAGTGGGACTCGCTCTTCAGCTCTCCAGGCGTCTGCTGGACACCCCCGTTCCGCCGGATGCCGTGCGCGATCTCGAGTTACGACGGATCGTGCGTTTCCACGTCTCCCTTCTCCGACCTGAGGCGTATGTCCTGACCCAACAGGCCTTCCGGAGCACGGTGGCCAGGAGGGCGCTGCACTTCTGGCTCATGCCGGGTTGGAGGAGTCGTGCGAGGTGGGCTCGGCGATTGGTCGGTGGGAGCACGAACCCCATGGCCCACGTCTACTCGGAGCGGCGGGGCGTGGTCATCAGCCACACACTTCGCGCGCGAGCCGTGCGGTCGTGGAAACTCCTGAAAGTCGGTGCTTACCACCTCATCCTGTATGCCGCCGCACTCCGAGCCTTCTTGGCCGACCGGAGTGGGGGCCGTTCGGGGTTCTGGCGGGTGATGTCTCCGCCGGCTCGCCGCGACTCGACGATCCAGCGCCTTTCGAAAGGAGCCCCGTGGACTTCCCCGGCAAACACTACCTCGTAAGCCTGTTCCGGCGGCGGAAGGGCCTGCTCCTACGCTTCCTGGCAACGACGGTTGCCACGTCGCTCCTGTCGATGACGGCGATCCTGCTGATCCGGGAGTTTCTGAACGGCGTGCTGGGCAACGGAGGCGGGCTCGCGGCCCGGGTGGCGGCCACGTTCGGTCCGGCCATGGCGCTGTGGTTCGTTGCCATACTGCTGATCGCGACCTACGTGGCGAGCAGCCTCGTCACGTTCGACAACCAGGTCACGCAGCAGCGTATCGTGAAGGTGCTGGAGCTGGGCATGATGGAGAGGCTGATTCGTCATATCCTCGGACTCTCTGTGCCGTTCTTCGACCGCCAGAGCCACGGCGACATCATCCAGGCGATCCGGATCGACGTATCTCAGCTCCGCACGGTCGT
>JAUVPT010000129.1 GCA_030598525.1 Gemmatimonadota bacterium | reverse complement strand
GGGCGCCACGCTGTTCGCCGACCTGCAGCTGCAGGGGCTCCAGGACGCGGAGCCGCGAGCCCGAGGGCTCACCTGCATCCAGACCGAGGATGCGGGTCCTGCGGTGGCGGCGGCGATCGAGGGCTATATATCGAGCCCGGTGACCGCTCCCCTGTACTGTCCGTACGAGCAGCCGGGTCTGCCGTATCAGCAGGGCGACGGCCTGATCGGTTTCCTGCGCTTCGACAAACGCCTGTCCGGACGTCTGAACCTGGCGGCCACGCTGCTCCGCAACCGGTTCCAGCGGGTGCTCTACACCCCCGAACTCAAGTACAACGCCGGCAGCCAGCTCGGGAGGAGTACGGAAGCCTGGATGGGCGCGCTGATTCTGGACCACGTCACGCAGATGGACGGGCGGGCCCTCCTCCTGACGGCGCGGCTCGCGCTGCAGCGGCTCGACCGCTACCTGGGCGTCCTCGATCCAGCGCAGGTGAGCGATCGCTCAACCGCGCTCGGCTTCGGGCTGTCCGACTTCGAGTTCGCGGGAGAGGAATTCGTGCGCCTTCCCATCGAGCAGCAGCTCGACTCGGTCGTCGCCGTGCCCGGCTACCGGCCACCCGGCGGGATCACGGGGTCTCCATTCGGGGCCGCGGGGGAGGGCATCTTCGTGACGACGGGTACTTCCGGTCTGGTGGCGTACAGCCGGTCGGACTTCCTGGGCACCGATCTGGCGGGGGAGCTGATAACGGCCGACGGCAACTCGTTCCGGGCCGGATTTCAGGGCAAGTTCTACCGGGTCGAGACATACGAGCGGACCCGCGCGTACCTGGCGGGCTCGGCCCCGAACTACGCCCGGTTCTACCCGACGACACTGGCCGGATACATCGACGCCAGTATCCGGCCCGATCCCCTGTTTACGATCACGGCCGGCATGCGCGTCGAGGGGTTCCAGTCCGGTCTCGACTTCAGCCTGGACAGGTCGGACTTCCTGGCCCCCATCGCGTCCGCCGAGTGGAAGGTCAACGCCACGCCTCGTCTCGGAGTCGCCGGCGCGTTCCGCAACTCCGCCGGCCGCAGTGCCTTCCGGTTCAACTACGCGCGCGTGGCGCAGCCGCCGGATTTTCAGTTCTTCATCGACAATACCATCGGCGACTCGCTGCGCACCGACGTACGTCGCCAGGGCAACCCAAACCTTGCCTTCGAGCAGGGAAACGCGTTCGAGGTCGGGTTCAGCCAGTTGTTCGGCGGCGTGGTCGGCCTGGACGTGACCGGCTACCTGAAGAACCTGACGGACCTGGTCACCGGCAACATTTCCCTCGGTAGCTCAGCGCCCGGACTGCTCACCACCGGCGACAAGGGAACGGTGAAGGGCGTGGAGATCACGGCCCGTGGACGGTGGACCGGATTCGGGCTGAGAGCGGGATACGCCCTGTCCGAAGCAACGGGGATCACCTCGGGAGCGTTCGACGATTCCGGGAGCATCCCGCCAGGCACGACCGCCGAGTTCCCGCTCGCCTTTGACCGGCGGCATACGATCGACGCGGCCATGTTCCTGGGTCGGGCGGCGGCGTCTGTCGGCATCCCCGCCGCGGACGGCGGAATCTCCGGATCGCCCGTCGGGCTCGTGGTCACGGCCCGCATCCGGAGCGGGTATCCCCTGAACGGCGGTCGGCCGGATGAGGACGCGCCGATCACCGCGGTCGAGCGCCTCCCGTGGACGAGCGTCTTCGACGCGCGGTTCACGTGGGACTTCGGGGGACTTCCGGGCTGCCAGGGATGCGTCATGCGCCTGGTGGTGGACGGAAAGAACCTGTTCGGAACGGACAACGTGATTGCGCTCCGACGCGACAGCGGCCGCCTGGCACCATCCATGGAGACGATTCTCGATCTGGCCGACAGGCCCGTGACGTCCACGTTTCCGATCCCCAGGGAATCGGAGCGATACGCATCGCTCGCGGACCTGAACGGCAACGGGGTCATCACGGCAACCGAGTTCGAGACCGCGCGGTTCGCGGCCGCGCTGGACGCCGGCGATCCGTCCCTTCTGTTCGGTGAGCCTCGACAACTGCGCCTCGGGCTGGAGGTGGTGTTCTGAGACGCGCGACCGTCGCGGCGATCGCCGTCCTGCTCGCGGCCCAGTTATGGGCCTGCCACGACGCTCCGTCTCCGTGGGAGCCTCCGGATGAGGACGTCCTGCCGGGCGCCCGCCAGCTGACGTTCAATCCAGGCAATGATCGGTCGCCCGCGTGGTCGATCGGCGGCGATTCAATCCTATACGTGGCGGAAGGATTCGGTGACCTGGCGCGATCCGACGGCGTGCTCGTGTCGATTCCGAGAGGCGGCGGATCTGTGCGTACCGTGTTCCCGTTTGACCAGCCCGAACGGGCGACGGCCCCCGCGTTCCTGGCACCCGCCGTTGAGCCGGGATCGGGACGAATCGCCTACGTGCAACTCCTTTCGGCCGGTGGGTCGGTGTGCAACGGGGATTCGATCTCGTGCGACGCTGCCGATTCCTTGGCTGCGCCGCCGGCCCTTCGGCTGGGCCGGGTTCGCGTGCGCTGGCCTGGCTCGACCACCGTCGCAAGCGACGATCCGACGTTGCCGCTCGAATTCGATGGTGTGGAGTTCGACGAGTCGCAGCGTCCCTTTGGGCTTATCGGAGTGTGGATCACCCGCCTGCACCCGTTCCAGCGCAGGTTCAACGAAGAAGGAATCCTTCCGGCGCGAGCCTCGTGGGAGCCGGGCGGGGAGCGTCTGGTGACAAGTGACGGGCTCCGATTGTCGTGGTGGCGGCCTGCGGACGGTTCGACCGGCTCGATACCGGGGACGGAGGATGGAAGCTCTCCGGCGTGGAGTCCCGATGGAAGCACCGTCGCCTTTACGCGCTTGGTCCGCGGGCCGGAGTTCCGGACCACGTGCCAGCACCTGACCTTCGGATCGGCCGGCCCCATCGTGGCCTGCGTCGAGCAACGAACGGAATGGCCGGTCGACCGATCAATGGTCATGGTAGTGCCGGCAGATGGCGGCGAGCCCCTGGCGATCACGGAGGGAACGGAGCCGGCGTGGAGTCCGGACGGGGAGTGGCTCTACGTTGCTCGTAACGACTGCATCTGGAGGGTGGCCGCCGCCGGTGGCGTCGCGGAGCGCATTTCGGATACGGAGGCGGGGGCCGAGCCCGCCGTGTCACCTGACGGAACGGAGCTCGCGTTCACGAAGCGAGGAGAAGTCGGAAAGGGGGACTTATGGGTCGTCCCGCTTCCGTAGGCGCGGGTCTCGTCCTGGCTCTCTCCGAGCTATTGGCGGGCTGCGGCGAGCCGGTCTCCATCCTGGGCGATACCCCCGGCCTCATGCGCATCGTGGCCGGTGTACCGGACGAGCCGGGCGCAGACGTCGGCGGATCGGCTGTGCAGACGCTGTTGCGCCATCCCTCAGGCCTGGACATGGACCTCGACGGGGTCCTGTACGTGTCCGACCGCGACAACCGGAGGGTCGTGGCTGCGTCGTCGTCCGGTGCGGTGCGCCTGGTGGTGGACGACCGTCTGTGCAGCGGCGACTGCCTGCGCGAGATCACGGACTTGGCGGTGGACGGCTCTGGCGGCCTGATCGTGGCGGACGAGCGTGGGCACAGAGTTTGGCGCGTCGACATCGCCACGGGAGCACGCACCCTGCTCGCAGGTACTGGCGAGTCAGGGACGACGCTGGACGGCGAGCCAGCGACTGCCTCCGCAATCAACAGTCCGCGGGGCGTGGCCGTGGGGGACGGAGGGGAAGTCTACTTTGCCGAAGGGAGGTCACATCTCATTCGCACGATTCTGGCGGACGGGACACTCTTCACCGTCGCTGGGACGGGCGAGTCGGGCTTCAGCGGAGACGAGGGACCGGCCACGACCGCACGACTCGACTTTCCGGGTGGCATCGACGTGGCAGACGGCGTGCTCTACATCGCCGACACCGGGAACAGGCGGGTCCGGTCCGTCGACCTGACAAGTGGCACGATCTCCACGGTGGCGGGGAACGGGATCAGCGGTTTCGGCGGCGATGGTGGAGATCCCCTGTCCGCGTCCTTCCGACAGGTGCGCGACGTGGCGGCGACCGCCGACGGGCGCAGCCTGTACGTCGCGGACTCAGGCAACCACCGGATTCGCCTGGTCAGCCTGGCCTCGTCTCAGATCAACACGTTCGCCGGGAACGGCGAAACCGAATTCGCCGGGAATCTCATGGACGCCGGAGCCACCCAGCTCAAGCAGCCTCTGGGCGTGGCGACCTCGCCCTTCGGGCTGGTCCTGATCTCGGACACGGACCACCACATCGTGTGGAGGACGCCGACGGGGTTCTGAGCGGATCACTCTCTCCACAACTCCGTTTCCGGTCGGAACGCCACCCATGCGAACCAGAAATGGTTACCGTGCGCGATCGGTGCCAGGCGCTCGCCCTTGAGCGGCCCGGCCACCGCCTCGCCGGCCAGGTTCCAGGTGGAGCCCGTCTCCCGGTCGCGGAACCGGCCCTCACGGCGCTCAAAGGTGAGAACGCGCTCTCCCACGCGCCGCTCGAACATGGCGCTCTGCCCGACATCGCGACCGCCAGAGATCGACCGCCTGTCAACGGCGCTTGCGGCGCCCTTCTCCCACAGGACCACGAGATCGGTGCCGGCGAATGTGGCGTTCACTGCGCCCAGGTGCTCCAGGGCGCCGAACCCAACGGCCCACCCGTCGCCGACGTCCAGCGACGCGACGCGCTCCATGGCGGGCAGATCTCCCGGAATCTCGCCGGAGATGAAGCCGGGATACGGACCGCGTCGTGAGTCGTACCCGGCGTAGGGGTTCTGCCCGTATCGTCCGGATGCCTCATACTCGGGGAACCCTGTGTCGCGGGAGAGGACGTGAAGGTCCGGGTACAGCTCACGCGCCGTCGCCCAGCCGTAGGTATTCGCTGCCACCGGCTCGAGTCGCGCGCCCGTGAGCTCGCCCACGATCGCTTCGCCGACGGCTTGCTGCCACCACGACTGCGTCTGCCGGTCGTACATCACGAGGTCGGACATTCGAAGGCGGCCGCTGGTTCCGAAGTCCAGCACACGTCCGTCGAGCCTTCGGTCGAACACCAGGGCCGTGTTGCACAGCGGGCAGTAGGTAACGGTCACCGGCTGACCGCCAACCTCATCGGTCACGATCTCGTGCCAGATCAGGATGCCCAGGGGATACGCCTTGACCTCGCCGTCGGCCTCGACCACCACGACAGGGTGACGATCGTCGAGCCAGCGGTCGGCTTCGTCCGCGGACTCGAACCGAGGCTGGTCGATCGGTGGGATCCCGTCTCTCGGCGGGCCTCCCGACACGATCTCCGACAGAGGTACGGAATGGCGGCTGAAGTCAGTACGCCACTCCTCTCCCCCCGTCAGGCGCCGTACGTCCGAGTCGGCGGATTGCCCGAGGGCCGCGCCGGGAGCGAGGAGCCCGATCAGAATCACGGCCGCCACCCACCCCGTCCTGATCGTCATCTGTCACTCCCTTTGGTCCGTGGCACGCGCTCGCTCTGGCTTCCGGGGAACGCAGCGTCCTGGCGCAGCGTTCCTTGCGACACTGACATCGCCGTGCCACGATCCGTGCTCACCTCGACCACGACGGAGGAGTC
>JAUVPT010000328.1 GCA_030598525.1 Gemmatimonadota bacterium | reverse complement strand
GTGAGGTTCCCGGTCCAGTAGCCTGAACACCCTTTCGGAGCTGGCCATCGCGCTCTGCAGGATGTTGTACTTCTCCGACAGGTCCTGGATCGGCCTGAAGAACCGCCGCGCGTACTGGAGGAAGGCAGCGATCGTGCCGACGGTCATGGCGCCGCGCAAAGATTCGGATCCGCCGTACCAGATGATCAAGGCCATCGCGACGGCGGCCAGGATCTCCACTGTCGGGAAGAACAGTGCGTAGTACGTGATCGACTTGAGGTGAGCCGACAGGTGGTCCCGGTTGATTTCGTCGAAGCGGCTGAAGGTCTGCTCTTCCTGGCGGAAGAGCTGCGTCACGCTCATCCCGGTGATCCGCTCCTGCAGGAAGGCGTTGATGCGGGCGAGCCGCAGCCTGATGTCCCGGTACGCCCGCCGCACACGCGTCCGAAACAACCAGGCGGATGCGAAAACCATCGGCAGGACCGTGAATGTCACCAGGGCAAGCTGCCAATCCAGGATCAGCATCGCCGTGACGATCGCCCCGATGGTGAACACGTCGCCGAAGATCGTGACCACGCCCGAGGTGAACATCTCATTCAGGGCCTCGACATCACTCGTGACCCGGGTCATGAGACGTCCCACCGGGTTTCGATCGAAGAACGCCAGCTCGAGGCGCTGCAGGTGAGCGAAAACCTGGCCTCTCAGGTCCTCCATCACCCGCTGGCCGATCCACGTCGTCAGCAGCGTGCGCGCGTACTCGAGGACCGCGGCAACGAGAAGTGAGCCCACGTAGATGGCAGCAAGGAGGGCCAGCAACCGCAGGTCTCCGGCGGGGAAAGCCTGGTCGATCGCGATCTTCGTGAGCCACGGTCCGACCAGGGCGAGGCCCGAGGCGGCGATGAGGATCCCGACCGCCGCTGCCACGTACCACCGGTAGGGGCGCAGATATGCGAGCAGGCGCCGCATGAGGCGCGCGTCATACGCCTTTCCAAGCGCTTCTTCTTCCTGGACAGGACCTTCCGGCGATGTCTGCAGGGTCGGTTCTCCGATGCTCGAGGGTCAGGTTCCCCGAAGATACCCGGCACCCGGGCGGCGTTCCACCCGAGTCGTTTGACGCTCCTCCAACTCGGGTTATCATCGCCGCATGCTGACCTCCATTCGAATTCGAGGTGCCCGGCAGAACAATCTGAAGGGGATTGACGTGGAAATCCCCCACCGGGCGCTGACCGTATTGACCGGGCCAAGCGGCTCGGGCAAGTCGAGCCTGGCGTTCGACACGGTCTACGCGGAGGGTCAGCGTCGGTACGTCGAGTCGCTGTCGACCTACGCCAAGCAGTTCCTGGAACGGATGCCCAAGCCGTCCGTGGATTGGATTGACGGTGTCGCCCCGTCCGTGGCGATCGATCAGAAGAACACGGTGCAGACGAGTCGCTCCACGGTAGGTACCACGACCGAGACATACGACTACATGCGCCTGCTGTGGAGTCGTGTGGGGCATACCGTCTGCCCGGACTGCGGTACACGCGTCCTCCCGGACACCGTGCAGTCCGCCACCGACGAGGTCCTGGCGCTTCCAGCGGGCACCCCCGCCTACGTGACCTTTCCGCTGGAACGCAGCCCCGGTCTCACCCACGAGGCCGCGGTCGAGAATCTCCGCGCGAGAGGATACGTGCGCGTCATGATCGACGGGGCCGAGCACCACCTGGACAACCTGGACTACGGGGACGAGCCGCCGCCAGCCGACGCGCCGAGGTTCGACTCGGCCCGGGAGGTACTGGTCGTCGTGGACCGGGTGTCCGTAGCGCTGGAGAAACGGGAGAGACTGTCCGACTCCCTGGCCGGGGCGTTCGCTGAGGGACACGGCCGCGCCGAGGTTCTAGTGGTTCGGCGCACGGAGGGGCGGGCTTCGAACGTGCAGGACCGAATCCCGTTCGCGGAGTCTTTCCGCTGCTCGGATTGTGGCCGCGAATTCCCGGAGCCGACACCGATCCTGTTCAGCTTCAACCACCCGACCGGCGCCTGCCCGGAGTGCAATGGCTTCGGGGCCACTCTCGAGTACGCGCTCGACCTGATCGTACCGGACCCGGAGCGACCGCTGGCGAATGGCGCGCTCGATCCATGGACGAAGCCCCGCTACTACAAGGAAGCGGCAGACGTGCTGGAGCTGGCGGCGCGTCGGGGTGAGGACCCGACCCTGCCGTGGCAGGAGCTGCCGCAGTCGTTCCGCGAAGAGCTGCTGGGTGGTTCGCCCGAGTTCGTCGGGATGATCCCGTTCCTGCGCTCTCGCGAGCGAAAGCGATACAAGCAGTACATCCGTGTCTTCCTGCGGCAGTACCAGCTGCCGGAGATCTGCCATCGCTGCGAGGGCACCCGACTCCAGCCAGCGGCGCTGCAGGTCCGGTTGGGAGGGCTCAACATCGCTGAGGCGGCGGCTCTCACCGTGGATGATCTGAGGGCGTGGTTGGCCGGGCTCGTCCTCCCGCCGTTCGAGGCCCGTGTCTCGGAGACCATCCTGCGCGAACTCGCGGATCGCCTGGAGTTCATGTCCTCCGTCGGCCTCGGCTACCTGTCCATGGATCGCCAGGCCCGGACCCTGTCGGGCGGCGAAATGCAGCGAATTCGTCTGTCCGGGAGCCTGGGGAGCCGGCTGGTGGACACCCTGTACGTCCTGGACGAGCCGACGATCGGCCTGCACCCGAGAGACGTG
>JAUVPT010000307.1 GCA_030598525.1 Gemmatimonadota bacterium | reverse complement strand
TGACGGGCACGGCATCCGGTTCCGTCTGCCCGAGCAGCTTCCAATAGAACACGAGCACGACCAGGAAGCCGATGACGATCAGGTACTCGATCCCCTTCGTCGCGAAGATATCCACTGCACCCATGCCTTCCATTGTCCTTACCTCTCAGGCTGCGGAAGCCGGCGCGCGCTCGACGCGCTCTTCCTCATCCGCTCGCACGTGAGCGGAGTCGAGGACCGGCATGCGGTTGACCACCCATCGGAAGACCCAGATCTCGGCCGACAGGACGGCGAGTGTGACAACGATCTCTTGCCAGCTCGGTACGTACCGCACGGGCAGGTACCACTTGAAGGCGATGACCGAGATGTTCAGTCGGTTGAGCACGATCCCGATGAGGGTGAGTACCGCCGCAGTACCCATCACCTTCGGGCTCTTACGGGCTACCCCAAGTAGGAACAGCACGCTGGGGACCGCGACGAACCCCACTATCTCAAGCAGATACCAGGCTCCCCAGCCTGTCGCCAGGTATTCCCATTTCTGTCCGTGCACGAATACGAGCAGCTGCAGGAAAAGGTAGACGAAGAGCGTTCCGGCGCAGATTCGGGCCAGTCCCCGGACGATGCCGGCGTGGGATCGCTCGAGATCCCGTCCGACCCGGTGGTGGAATACCCTGTGCGTGATCGAGCCCTCGAATATGACCATGGAGAGTCCGGCGAAGATGCTCGACACGAAGAACATGATGGGGATGAACTCGGAGTACCACAGCGGGTGCACCTTGTCCCGGGCCATCATGTACAGGGCCCCGAGGCCTGATTGGTGCAGAGTGGAGAGGGTAATTCCGAAGATCACGGCTCCGAGGGTCAGCCGATTCAGCCAGCGGCGAAGCCGGGGCCAGCCCGCCCACTCGGCGATCGCCGGCGCGAACTCGAGAAACTCGGCTGTCATGTAAAGGAGGAAGTGCCAGGCCACGAGAAACAGCACCGAGCTCACACCGAACGAGTTTCCGATGATCGGATTGATCACGTTCCAGGGGCGCCCGAGGTCCAACAGTAGTGCTCCGGCATAGAACACGTATGCCAGGAACCCGTTCAATACAGTCACCCGTACTCTCGGCTGGTACTTCTCCTGGTTCAGGATATAGACCATGAAGGTGAGCACGTAGGCGCCGCCTGCGAATGCCACGCCCGTGATCACATCGAAGCCGATCCACAGACCCCACGGGACATCCTGCGAGAGGTTCGTGACGGATCCGAGTCCCTGCGTGAAACGGAAGTACAGAATCACCGCAGCCGTGACCATGATCACGATCGTGATCACGTTGAATGGAGTAAGCACGCGTCCGCGAGGCTTCATTTCACTTGCCAGAAAGCGGCCGAAGCGTCGAGTTCCGTTCCAGAGACCGGGTATGTCGGCACTGACGGTTGCCATGGGTCAGCCCTCCGAATCTTCTGAACGATTCCCCGCCGTAGCCTTGCTTATGGCCAACAGGAACGGTGGGAACATGGTAAGCACGAACGGGACGGAGTACAGAAACTCCCGTGTGAACGTCGGATACGGAGTACGACTGAGATCGGTGCGGAACCCGAGCTGCTCGAAGGGCACGGACGCCAGGTAAAGTACGCCGGTGCCACCCGCTTCATGTTCACCGTAGACGTGGTGCACGTACTTGTCCGGTTCCTTGTACACCCGTGACCAGGCGAGCTTGAGCATCTCCGTGCGCGTGCCAAACGCCGTAGCCTTGGCCGGGCAACTGGAGACACAGGCCGGCAACTCTCCCTCCTGCAGCCGGTCGAAACACATGGAGCATTTCTGAATGCGCGGATTCGCGCTGTGGTACTCGAACTTCGGGACATCGAAGGGACACGAGAGCATGCAGAACCGGCAACCCATGCACTTGTCTCCTCGCCATATCACGGGCCCTTCCTCGGTCTTGTACATGGCCCGGGTCAGACACGCCGATGCGCATGCTGGCTGAAGACAGTGCATGCACTGACGCTTGACATTCACCGGGCCGTTTTCCGTCTCGTAACGGCTTACGACGGTAAACTGAGTCTCCGACGTATCGCGGATCTCGCCCGGCTCGACAGACTTCGGGGGCTCGGGCAATCCGTTCGACTCGGCGCAGGCGCGCTCGCACATCCGGCACCCGAGACACTTCGTCGTGTCGATGAGGATGGATTTCGAATCTACTGTGGCCGCGAGCTTCGCTTCGGAACTCGGCGCGGCCTGGGCAAGGTTCCTCCCCGCCAGCGTGGAGCCGGCGGCAAGGGCCAGTGTCTTTACGGCAGACCGTCTACGCATCTCGGCCTCCTGAGAGATGAAAGGTCGGGGGGGGAAACCGTTGTCTCCCGTCGATTGGGTATCGCCAGGGTCACCCGTTGAGGAACTGGTCCTCGAAGTCCGCCCAATCGGCTGCATTCAGTTGGTTCAGTGCCCCGACGGGAAGCTCCCCACCGTCAGCGAGGGCGAGCCCCGTCTGTGGGTCGGCCGATCGCTCAAGCAGGTGATCGCGAATCCGTCCATACTGTTCCCTGCTCCAGTCGATCGCCGTCTTGCCGATCATCCAGGTCGGCACTTCGTCAGGCAGGTGCTCGGGCTGGATCAGACAGGTCCTGTCACTTCGGCTCTGCCAGCCGGTTTCCCTCGGAATCGCGTTTGCCAGGGTGATACTCCCGGCGATCGGAGACCGGACGACGAGACGGCGCTCCCCGGTTCCAACCGTCATCAAGGGGTCACCCTTGGCGACGTGTTCTCCCGCATTACGCATCTCCAGCTCCGGGTTGGGACCGAGCAGCCAGAGAAGCATGGGGTGGACTCCGATTTCGACATCGCCGCCGGGTCGCACCTGGCTCCAGGTGAAGGTCGGTTGCAGGAATCCTCCCGCCGGCAAGCGGTTCACCAGTTCCCGCAATGGGAGAGCGAGAGGACCCTTCGAGGACTGGCCCGCGAGTCGCCGCGGCCTCTCCACGAGGAAGTAATGACCGGTCAACAAGGCCACCACGAT
>JAUVPT010000289.1 GCA_030598525.1 Gemmatimonadota bacterium | reverse complement strand
GGTTGAGGATCTCCAGGTAGATGGCGGAGCGCTCTGGATCGGCCAGTTCGGCCAGCATGAGCTCCGCCTGCCAGCGCCCCGAACGGGGAAGCAGTTCCGCGTACATGTTGAGGCGCTGGCTCATGTCTTCCATGAGCTCGGTCATGCTGCCGACGGCCTGCAGACCCGAAATCTGGTCCTGTCCCAGGTACTTGGCGAGGAGCTCCACCGGCGAGGGACGGAAGAAGTACGGGTTGGTCAGCGGGTTCTCTGCCGCGAACTGGCGGATTCCGTCCTCCAACCTCGGGTCCATCTTCTGACCAGAAAGCTCCATGGCCCGCTCGAGCTCACCCTCGATGAACCGAGTGCCCTCGAGAGCGAGGGGTTGAAGGTCACCGAACAGGTCCTTCCCCTTTCCGGTCTCGAAATAGTCCCGCATCTGGTAGGTGAGCACCCGACTGTCGATCCACGCCATCAAGGGGTCCGGGAGCGTGGCGGAGCGGTAGATCGCCGGGACCGCGTAGCTCTTCCAGAGCAGCGCATTCCGCGCAACTCTCCGATCGGGCGTGAGGCGCAGTATGCTGTCCGCTGCGATCTCCACGGTCTGAGAAAACGTGGTAGCATACACGGCGGCCCGAATCCGCATCTCACGGGACGACAGTTCACTTCCCAAGGTCTCCTGGAAACCGGTCTGGCGGGGCGCCGCGGTCGAGCACGCGGTCAGACCCACTGCCAGCAAGACCAGCGACAGATCGAGCGGCCGGACTCGACACCTCGGCGCTGAGTTACGCGTTCTCATGCGAGACTCCGGGATTCGAGTGGTGCATAATCAAGAATCATAACGTACGAACCGGGTTGGCGCGCCGGTCGGAACAACCATGGGAGTAGCGGCCGGGTCGAAAGAAGAAGCGGGTCCGGAGAGGGTCAGCCCTCGGGCTCTTCGACCCGCCCCATCGCCTCGTGCAACAGCCGGGCGGCGAGCACTGCCGTCCGGTCGCCCGGGTCCACGGACGGGTTCACTTCCACCGCGTCCATCCCCACCAGCCGCCACGGAGCTTCCTGGATCAGGGCCAGTGCCTGGCGTGGAGAGATTCCGCCCGGCACCGGGTGCGAGACTCCGGGTGCGTACGCGGGATCGAACGCGTCGAGGTCCACCGTCAGGTAGACGGGCGCACCGTCCGGGATGTGTGACAGGTCGGACGGGCGGAACGGGGCGTCGCGGGCCTCGAGAATCGTGAGTCGGCCGGCGTGCCGCCGCGCTACCTCGAGCTGCGGCTGGTTCAGGGTGCGGATGCCGACTTGGGTCAGAGACGCGACGTGCTCCATCTCGAGAATCCGTGCTCCGACGCACGCGTGCGACCAGCGGTCGCCATCGAATTCCGGATACAGGTCCGGGTGCGCATCGAGCTGCACGACGTGCACCGGCTCCTCCAACACCTCCAGCGCCTCGACCAGCGGCATGGTGATCGCATGGTCCCCTCCCGCGAAGAATGGCACGGCGTCCCCCGCCAGTATCTCCTCGGCCCGGAAGCGGTAGTCCTCGCGAGTTCCCTCCCACGAAGTGCCCGGAAGCCAGTCGCCCACGTCGGATACCAGGCCGGCGAGATCCGCTCCCAGTTCGGTCGTGGCGTTATAGCAACGGCCGTCGTACGCCAGGCGAATTCGGGACGGCCCCTCGGCCGAACCGCGGCGGAAAGTGGACTGCGTGTCGCACGGCAGGCCGGCGAAGGCCAGGGGCAGCGTGAGATCGGACTCATCGGAAAAACAGCCTGCGAACGGGATCGGTGCGTCCATGTCGGCCGGACTCTCCTCGTAGTTTGGCGGTCCTGTCAGCGAAGGAAGAAGCCGTCGCGCAGGGGATCTTCGGGATCGATAAGAAACTCGTGCCGGCCGGTGATGTGAGCCGTGCCGGTGACCTCGGGCACGACGGCCGGGAAGCCGCCGACGGTCGTCTCGGCCGCGACGCGAACGTCGAATGACGACCCGATGATGCTCTCGATGGTGATCGTCTCGCCCGGGGCCAATTCGCCGCGGTAGTGGTGGATCGCCGCCCGTCCGCTCACGCCGGTCCCGGTGGGGCTCCGGTCCACTTCGCCCTCGGCGAAAATGCATACGTTTCGACTGTGTACGTCGCCCGTCCCCTCCTGCACGAAGATCGTCCCGTACAGGAAGTTGAGGTCGGGGTCACCGTCCGGGTGAACGATCTCGTACTGCTCCATCACGGCCCGCTTCACCTGGCGTCCCGCGTCGATGAGTGGCGCGTATGCCTCGGGCTCGACAGAGAGCCCCATGTCAGCCGCGTCCACGTAGGCGTAGAAGGCCCCGCCGAAAGCGATGTCGCACCGGACCGACCCGAAACCCTGAACCTCGACCCGGAGATCCGGCTCCAGGACGAAGGAAGGCACGTTCTGGAAGTACACGCGGGCAACTCGAGGCCGGTCCGCACCGGCCGCCAGGTGGGCCTTCGCGGTCACGCGACCCGCCGGCGTATCGATCTTCACGATCGGTTGGCCATCGAGGTCGGTCTCCAACCGTGCCAGATCCAGCAGGCCGCATTCCAGCCCCACCGTCACGAGGCCTATGATCCCGTGCCCGCACATTGTCGAGTACCCATCGTTGTGCAGGAACAGGATCCCGACGTCGCCGTCCGCGGTCACGGGCTCGGTAAGGATGCACCCGTACATGTCGGCGTGTCCCCGCGGTTCCCACATCAACGCTCGACGCAGCGAGTCGTGGTTCTCGCGCGCGAACTGGCGCTTGGCGAGAATCGTGTTGCCCGGGATCTCCGGCCAGCCGCCTGTGACGACGCGCAGCGGCTCCCCCGCGGCATGGGCGTCGATCGTCTGCAGCCTCCCCCAATCCGCGGGGGCCTCGAAGCTCGTATTCACCTCAGAGTTCCACGGTTCGGGCCAGGCCTGTCTCGGCAGCCCGCTTCATGACCCGGGATGCGGCAACCACGTCCTGCACGGCGTGTCCGACGGATTTGAAGAACGTGATCTGGTCCACGCGCGTGCGTCCGGGGGATCTATTCGCCGCCACGTCGCCGATTTCCGTCCAGTCCTCGGAGCGGGTCACGCCTGCTTCGATTCCCGCCACGAGTTCGCCCGCCTCTTCGAGCGCCGCCTCGACCAGGTCCACGAACACGGTCGTCCTCTCGACGGTGACCAGGTCCACCTCCCGCCGATCCAGGGTGAACGTGCCGATCGCGTTCAGGTGGGCCCCCGAGGCGAGCCAGCGACCGTCGAACACCGGTGTCGGTGAGTTCGTCGCAGAACTGATCACGTGGGCCCCGTCAACCGCCTCTTCGGCGGAGGAGACCCGCTCGAGGCGGGCGCTGACGTCGGGCTGAAGCCC
>JAUVPT010000020.1 GCA_030598525.1 Gemmatimonadota bacterium | reverse complement strand
CGGTCCACGGGACCAGGGCCTGCAGCAAGAACCTTCCACCGGCCGGTCCACGAATACGAGGCGCCACCGTTTTCCCGCCAGCGGGCGAAGCGCCGGCCCTTGGGCTGGCCGCTGTTTCTCCGGTGGATACGGACCGACAGGCAGATTCCCCATCCGGCTGCCAGACCGGACAGAAGCCCGGAGCGAATCGGCCGGCCGCCACCACTCGGTGAGTCTGTAGAAGGTAGTTTGACGTAGGTGCATCGGGCGCGGAGATTTGGTCGCCGGTCGGACGCGGCGGTCAAGCCGGAACTGATCCAGTCCAGCGGTTCCCGGGATGGGGTTCTCATGGGCTGCGGAGCCACAGATGAGGAGGTCGACGGAATGGTGCGAGTGAAGGTGCGGTGGATCGGAACGATGGCGCTCGTGGTCGCGATGCTGGGGGCCGGGTGCTCGGGCGGGAGCGGCGACGCGGAAGAGGCTCAGGACGCAGCTCAGCAGGCGGCGGTGCAAGCCGAGCCGACCCGGGCCCTGTCGTCGGCGCAGGTGATCACCACGGCCGAGCTCGTGGAGCGCCTCGAAGGCCCGGACACGCCAGTCATCCTGGATGTGAGAACTCCGGAGGAGTATGCGGAAGGCCACATTCCCGGCGCGATCAACGTTCCCCATGATCAGGTCGCGGCGAGCCTGGACTCGCTGGAGTCCTTCCTGGTCGGGGAAATCGTCGTCTACTGTCGGACGGGCCGGCGGGCCGGCGTGGCCGAGAACGTGTTGAGGGAGGCGGGCTTCACACAGGTGTTCGACCTCGAGGGACACATGTCCTCGTGGAGTGAGGCAGAGCTTCCCATCGTCGTTCCCGCCGCCGAATGCTGCTGATCGGAGGCTGTTCTGAGACCCGTTGACATGATCGTCGATGTCAGCCGCGGGCATGCGGTTGAATCAACGCACCACGTGCAGGGAGTGGTGTGCAGCGAAACTGGAGACGAGGAGCTGTGCGCGGGCGATCCGGAGATCCTCACGTACTGGCGTTCGGCGATGAAGCCTTTTCAGGCCATGCCTCTGTTCGAGGACGGAGTGGTGGATGCGTTCGGCCTCGAGCCGGAGGACATCGCCCTGATCTGTGCCTCGCACGGTGGGATGAGGCAGCATACCGAGAGGGTCGCAGCCCTCCTTCGTCGATTGGGCCTGAGCGAAGATCACCTGCATTGCGGTCCGCATCCGCCGTTCGACCGGGACACGGCCCAGGTCATGAGCTGCGCGGGCCGTCTTCCGGGACGGATGCACAACAATTGCTCCGGCAAGCACGCCGGTATGCTGGCCCTGGCCAGGCACAACGGTTGGCCGATCGAAGGCTACGACCGCTTGGGCCATCCCGTGCAGCGCAGGATCCAGGAGTCGCTCACCGAGTGGATGGATCACGAGCCGAAAGACCATCACTGGGCTCTGGACGGATGCGGCGTTCCGACGCCCCGCATGCCGCTGCATGAAATGGCGCGAGCGTACTCCAGGCTGGTCCGCCAGGCGCGGGCGGGGCACACCGCAGCTGCGGCCGTTGTCAGCGCGATGACGACGTTCCCCGAGCTTACCTCGTCTCCCGGCCGGGTGCCGCTTGAGATCATGCGGGCCACGAAGGGCAGGCTGCTCGCGAAGGAAGGTGCGGAGGGAGTGCTATGCGTCGCGGCTCTGGATGATGACTGGGGACTCGCCGTCAAGGTGGAAGACGGAGCCCTCCGCGCCGTAGGGCCGTCCACCGTGCAGCTGATGGGGCTCGCCGGAGTGTTGCGGGAAAACGAGCGGGCGGCCCTCGCGGGGGTCAGTGAAGCGGTGATTGAGAACACGCTCGGCAAGGAGGTGGGGCGGGTGAGAGCGAGGGAAACGACTGACAATGGGATCGACGCCTGAATGTCCGGTGACTCCACCCTGGCGCTTCTCCGACTGTCGGCAGCTGTCGCGGCGGGCGACGGCGGGCGCACGATTGCGGCGATGCGAACCGCCGCCGAGTTCGCATCACCGAAGGCCGTCGAGGAGGCACTGCTTCAGAGCTATCTGTTTCTCGGTTTCCCGGCGGCCCTGACGGCGCTTGCGCAGTGGCGAGAGGTCTCCGGCACCCGATCGACGTCCGAGACGGATCCGGCCGACCTGGCAGCGTGGGGGCGCCGGGGTGAGATCGTCTGCCGAACCGTATACGGCCGGGCGTACGACAAGTTGCGGGGGAACGTCCGACGGGTACACCCGGCCATGGACGAGTGGATGATCCACGAGGGCTATGGAAAGGTGCTCGCCCGTGAGGGCCTGGACCTTGGGGTGCGGGAGCTGTGCATCGTCTCGATCCTCGCAACCACGGGGTGGGAACCCCAGCTGCACTCGCACCTTCGAGGGGCGCTGCACGCGGGCTGTGAAACGGCGTCGGTGGAGGAGGCCCTCGAGGTGGGGCTGGAGTTGAACGAAGATGAGGCATGGCGTGACCGGGCTCGCTTGCTCTGGAGTCGAGTCCGCGAGCGCGAACCGGAACGGTCTGAACGGGGACGGGAGAGTTGATGTTCATCGACTTCGCGCGAGTGCGCGTCAAAGGGGGAGCCGGGGGCGCGGGAGCCGTCGCGTTTCGACGCGAGAGCGGCGTGCCCCGAGGTGGCCCGGCGGGGGGTAACGGAGGGCGCGGCGGCGACGTCATCCTTTTCGCCAACGCGCAGCTGTCGACGCTCCTCGACTACAGCTATCGGGAGAACTACTCGGCCGGGCGCGCCGGGCATGGTGAGGGAAGTAACAAGACCGGAGCGGACGGCGCCGACCTGGAGCTTCCGGCACCGCTCGGCACGGTGGTGAAGGACGCCGATACGGGCGATCGCCTGGGCGAACTCCTGGAACCGGGTGACCGATTGGTGGTCGCGCGCGGAGGCCGTGGCGGCCGAGGAAACGCCTCGTATGCGACTTCGACTCACCAGACGCCGCGGGAATGGGAACCGGGGGAGTGGGGGGAAGAGCGTCGGATCGAGCTCGAGCTCAAGCTCATCGCGGACGTCGGCCTCGTGGGTGAGCCGAACGCCGGGAAGAGCACCTTCCTGTCGGCCGTTTCAGCGGCGCGGCCCAAGATCGCGGACTACCCGTTCACCACGCTCAAGCCGAATCTCGGGGTGGTGGGGCTGTCCGATGGCCGGTCAATGGTGATCGCGGACATTCCCGGGATCATCGAAGGGGCGGCCGAGGGCAAGGGCCTCGGGACCCAGTTCCTTCGGCACATCGAACGGACCCGGACCCTCGCCCTCATGGTTCCATCCGATTCCGAGGACCCACAGGACACATACGAGCTGCTCCGGAGCGAACTGCTGTCGCATGACGCGGCGCTCGAGCAGATCCCGCATTGCCTCGTGATCACGAAGGCGGACCTGAGACCGGAGGACGATCGGGAGTGGGACGTGGACGCACCGGAGGCGTGGGGGAGTTTCGTGGTATCGTCGGTCAGCGGAGAGGGCCTCGGTGACTTCCTGCAGGGCCTCTGGGCCCGAGTCGAGGAAGAGAAGAAGCGGGAGAGGGTCGACCTGCCCGACCCGTTTCCGGAGCTGGAGGAGTGGAGACCCTGAGGGGCGCTCCGGCCACGGGCAACCCGCCACCCGCTTCGGTGCGGCGCATAGAACGGGGCGGCCCCGAGTACCCGGAGCGCCTGACCCACCTGTACCTTCCGCCGGATGGACTCTGGGCTCGCGGCCCGACTCGGCTTCCGGCTGACCGCATGATCGGTATCGTCGGAACGCGACGGGCGACCGAGTACGGCCGGCGCATGGCGCACGACCTGGCTTTCGACCTCGCCGCGGAAGGTTGGGCGATCGTGAGCGGGCTTGCCGCTGGTATCGACGCGGCGGCGCACCGGGGAGCCCTGGCGGCTCACGGCACGACGATCGGTGTGCTCGGATGCGGGTTCGACCACGTATATCCGGTTGCCAATCGAGGGCTCTACGAATCGATCGCCCGGCGCGGGTTACTGCTAAGCGAGTACCCCCCCGAGCAGACTCCCAGGAAGTTCCACTTCCCTGAACGCAATCGAATCATTGCGGCGCTCAGCAGCGCGTTGGTCGTCGTGCAGGCCGGGGAGAAGAGCGGAGCCCTGATCACGGCGGGGTTCGCGCTCGATCTGGGACGTGAAGTGCTTGCCGTCCCGGGGGCCGCGGACCAGCCGGTCTCACGGGGCGCGCACCAGTTGCTCCGGGAAGGCGCAGCGGTCGCCGAGACCGCACTGGACGTGCTCAGACAACTCGACCCTTCCTATGGCGGGAACTCCACGATTCAGGGCACGCTGTTCGACACCGGGTGTGGCTCTACAGGGGCAGGGATCAAGGGTCCGGCCGTCCGCCTGCGAGAGGCCCTCGTCGGCGGACCCGCGCTGGTGGACGATCTGGCCGGAGTCACGGGGATCGCCGTCTCGGAGACGCTCGCCACGCTGGTCCGCATGGAACTGGGTGGCATGGTTCGCTCGCTGCCCGGGCACCGTTTCGAGCTGGTCAGGCGATCTTGAGCGAACCGTCCGTCGAGGGAACCGTGCCGCCGGTCGGAGGAGCCGGGCCTCCGGTCAGCCTGTACGTTCACTTTCCGTTCTGCGTGCATCGTTGCCACTACTGCGATTTCTCCGTCCATCGCACGCATACACCGCCCCTTGCCGAATGGCTGGATAGCGTCGAGATCGAGGTGGACCAATGGTTCGCTCTGGCGGGCTGGAGCCGTCCGATCGAGCTGCAGACCCTGTTCCTCGGCGGGGGTACCCCCTCGTTGTTGGGGGCTGACATGTCGCGCCTCGCGGAGGTCCTCCGCCGATCTTTCGTCCTGGGGTCCGATTCAATGGAGTGGACCGCCGAATCCAACCCGGCGTCGCTCGACGAGGCCGTCGCGAAGTCCTGGCTCGAGGCGGGGGTGAACCGGCTGAGCATCGGGGTTCAGTCCTTCGACGACGATGTCCTCCGATGGCTCGGCCGGTTGCACGACGCCGCCGGGGCGCGTCGGGCTCTCGCGGCCGCTCGCTCAGCCGGATTCGAGAACCTGAACGCGGACCTGATCTTCGGCCTGCCTTCGTCGATCCAGCGCGCGTGGCGTGACGAAGTGGAAGCGGCCCTGGAAGCGGGGGTGACCCACGTCAGCACCTACGGCCTCACGGCGGAACCGCGCACGCCTCTCGGACGCCGCGTGACGGCGGGCGACGTAAACATGGCGGGAGGGGAACGCTACGCCGGCGAGTACCTGGCCGCGGTGGAGGCGTTGGAGGAAGCCGGCTTCGTACACTATGAAGTGTCGAACTTCGCGCTCCCGGGCTACGAGTGTCTGCATAACTGGCATTACTGGGACGGTTCCCCTTACCTTGGCCTCGGTCCTTCGGCGCATAGCTACGTCGGCGGCGTGCGGGCTTGGAACGTCTTTCGCTGGGCGGCGTACCGAAGGGCTCTCGCGGGCGGTGGCAGCGCGCTTGAGGGTCACGAATCGCCGGGGGCGGGCGAGAGTCGACTGGAACGACTCTGGCTCGCCTTTCGCACAAACCGGGGAATCGCCGCGGAAGACCCGCTGGCGGAATCCGTGGTCACCCATGCTGGAGACCTGATCGAGACCTGGCGGGAGGCCGGCTGGGTAGTGCGGGACGAGTTCCGGGTTCGCTTCACGGCGGAAGGTTGGCTTCGGTTGGACGAGCTGGTCACGGCGCTGGGATGCCGCATGCCGGCGATGACGAAAGAGAACGGGCTGCGAGAAGGTGATGGCGTACGAGAGTCTTACAGAGCGTGAGCGCACGATCCTCCAGGCGGTGATCGAGGCGTACATCGAGACGGCCGAGCCCGCGGGCTCACGGCGTCTCGGAAGACGCTATGACCTGGACATCTCGGCGGCCACGGTTCGAAACACCATGGCCGACCTCGAGAACAAGGGCTTTCTGACGCACCCGCACACGTCGGCCGGTCGCATGCCCACGGACCTGGCCTACCGCTACTACGTGGACAGCCTCATGGGCAGGCGGGACATCTCGACCCGGCAGCGTGCCCGCATCGAGAAGGAGCTTACTGGACTGCCGACGGCCTCAGAGCTGGAGTCCATCGTACGACGTGCCGCCCGGGTCCTCGGGCTCCTTACCGGTGAGCTCGGGTTGTCCGTCGGGCCCATCCTGGCCGAGGCGGTGCTGCTCAAGCTGGACTTCGTGCCCATCGATTCGGGAAAGGCCTTGATGGTCCTGACCCTCGGCTCCGGTGTCGTGCGGACCGTGTACGTGGATCTGCCGGCGGCTCTTCCCGGGGAGACGCTGGCTGCCGTTGCCAGGCTCATGAATGAAAGGCTGGCCGGCTCCACCTTGCGAGAGATTCACGGTACGCTGACCGAGAGACTCAGGGACATCCAGGCGCCCGACGCCTCGGCGGAAGCGCTGGTAAATATCTTCGTGGAATCCGGCCCCGATATGTTCGAATGGGCCCTCGGTGAAGAGGACATACACCTGGGGAACGTGTCACATCTCGCCAGCCAGCCGGAGTTCCACTCGGGAGCCAGGCTCAAGGAGCTGATGGAACTCACCGAGCAGCGGGAGCTGTTGGCGTCAGTACTCCACGGTCGTGCCACGGCCGGGGGCTCACACATCACGATCGGAGCGGAGCACAACGCACCGGAGCTCTCGGGCCTCACCATCATCACGGCAACGTACCATCTGGACCAGATAGAGGGAGTAGTGGGCGTCATCGGACCGACCCGGATGCCGTATGAGAAGGTCCTGGCCGTCGTCGAGTGCACTTCGTCCCTGGTCTCGAACCTGGTCACTCACTGACCTCACCGTAAACTCGGGGATCGGCGCCCGCGTTCAGGTGGATTCCGATCTCTATTAAGGCATACATGGCGGACTATTACACGCGATTGGGCGTCGAAAAGGACTCGGACGCCGATACGATCAAGAAGGCCTATCGCAAGCTCGCGATGCAGTACCATCCCGACCGGAACAGCTCTCCGGACGCGGAGGAGAACTTCAAGCGAGTCACGGAGGCCTACGAGGTACTCCGGGATCCCGAGCAGCGACAGCTGTATGACCGCTTTGGAGAAGCGGGTATCAAGCGAAGTGCGGGTGGCGGAGCGACGGGTGGATTTGGCGGATTCGACTTCGCCGACGCGTTCGAGGTTTTCATGCGTGAGTTCGGTGGCATGGGCTTCGGCGATATCTTCGGCGGCCGCGCTTCCCGGTCCAGTGGACCCCGTCGCGGGGGAGACCTCAAGCTGAGACTCAAGGTGTCGCTGGAGGAGGCGGCACGGGGCGTCGAGCGCGGCGTCAAGATCAAGGCGCTCGATTCCTGCTCCCGGTGTGGTGGATCGGGCGCGGAGCCAGGCACGGCTCCCGAGCGTTGCTCGACCTGTGCCGGGGCCGGCGAGGTGCGCCAGGTTCAGCGGTCCATGCTCGGACAATTCGTGAGCGTGCGGCCGTGTCCGGACTGCGGTGGGGCCGGCGAGCGAATCCTCAGCCCGTGCTCGGAGTGCCGTGGTGAAGGGCGTGTGCGGGCCGACCGCACGGTTCAGCTGCAAGTGCCGGCGGGCGTTTCGAGCGACGATTACCTGAAGCTCTCCGGTCGCGGCAACGCGGGTCCCGGCGGCGGACCGCGCGGCGACGTACTGGTCCTCGTCGAGGTCGAGGCGGATCAGCGTTTCCAGCGTGTCGGCGAGGACCTGGTCTACAACCTGGCCGTGACCATGAGCCAGGCGGCTCTCGGTGCCGAAGTGGAAGTGCCGACGATCATTGACGGAAGCGCGATGCTGAAGATTCCGCAGGGAATCCAGAGTGGCCAGGCCTTGAGGCTGAGAGGGCGGGGCATGCCGCGCCTCAGGGATTCGGGACGTGGTGACCAGGTCGTTCGCGTCCTGGTCTGGACGCCGACGAGCCTGTCGAGTGAAGAGCGCGACCTGTTGGAGCGGCTGCGGGAAGTGGAGAGCGAGCCCCCGGAGCCGGACACCGATGAACCAGGTTTCTGGCGGCGAGTGAAACGCGCCTTCACGGCCTGAGTCGGGTAGTCCACGCCCCCCCCATCACGCCCAACCCTTGCCTCACGCGCGCGCACACGAAAGACTCATGTGCATTCGAGGCAGCCGCTCTTCCCCTGGAGAGGTGAGGCATGAACGGTTTCGACGCGGGCCGGCCGTCGGATAGTGAGTATGACCCCTACTACCGCCCCATCATCGGGCTCGTACCCGACCAGCCCGTCCTCGCTGTGCTCGACGAGCAGAGGTATGAGATCATGGGGTTCCTCGGGAGCCTGGATAAGGCTACCGCGGACTACCGGTACGGTCCGGAGAAATGGAGCGTCAAGGAAGTCCTGGGACATGTGATCGACACGGAGAGGATCTTCGGGGCCCGCGCACTGTGCTTCGCCCGTGGCGAGAAGAAACCCCTTCCTCCGTTCGAGCAGGATGACTACGTCCGGTCGGCCGGGTTTGACCGGCGTTCCCTCGCCAGCCTCTCGGACGAGTTCGAAGCCGTGCGGCGGGCTACGGAGACCCTGTTCGAGGGCTTCGACGAGAGCCAGTGGAACCGGGAAGGCGTGGCCAACGACGTGCGAATGACGGTGCGCGCGGTGGCCTACATCGTCGCCGGTCACGCGGCGCACCACATGTCCGTGATCCGAGAGCGCTACCTCGGAGATCGCTGACATTACAGGGGCCCACCCACGGCGGGCCTCTACAGGACAACGAATGAGCCCCTCTCTCACGTTGGAGGGCTGGACCTGGAAACGGGTGACCAGCCTGGCGGCCGGTACCGGCATGGTGTTGGCCTCGTACATGACCATTCGACACTTCTTCGCTGCGAACTACCCGGAGTCGATCTGGGAGGGGTCGTTCTGCGACATCTCGGCCTTCTTCAACTGTGACAGTTCTGCCTACTCCAGTATCGCCGCGGTCGCAGGTGTTCCGATCGGAGTATTCGGGGCGATCATCGGCGGCCTGGTGGTGGTGGGTGCTCTTCTTCCGTCGATCCCCCTCGAGCGGACCAACAAGTCCCTCGCCCTGTTGAACGGGCTCGGTGTCGTGACGTTGGGGCTGTATTCGACCTTCGTCCTCGGCAGCCTTTGCCTGCTTTGCGCGGGCTTCTACGTGTCATCGCTCGTCAGCCTCTTCCTTTTCTGGCGGTATGGCATCGACCGGGACGGCCGGAGTGCGGTGGGCCGATGGCTGAGGCCGTCGGCGACGGTACTCGTGGTCCTGGCCCTGTTTACGGCTACCCAGGCATGGGCGGCGGCCACGTATCACGAAGCCAGGCGGGATGCCCAGAGCGGGGGAGTCGCCGCCCGGGTGGTGAACCAGTTCTTCAACCTGCCCGAGGTCGACTGGCCGAGCGAGATCTCAGAATATCGAACAGCGTCGGCGACCGAGGTCTTCGAGGACGCTCCCATCAGGATCGTCGAGTACTTCGATCCGCTGTGCTCTGACTGCAAGTATCTGCACGAGCAGATGACGCGCCTCAAGGAAGAATTTGCGGGTCAACTGAACGTGGCGCTCCAGTTCTTCCCGCTCGAGGCGAAGTGCAACGATGTGGTGGAGAAGGACAAGCACCCGGGCGCGTGCGAACTCTCCTACATGGCCGCCTTTGACCCGGAGAAGTTCACGACAATCATCGACGAGGCGTTTGCCAACTTCGAGGAAGCCAAGACCCCCGAGTGGCGGGCGGATCTCGCACGCAGGTATGGAGTGGAGGCGGCCCTGACGGATTCGGCCACGATCCAGGAAGTGGCGCGCCAGATCGCCACAGGGGCCGAGTACCGGAAGACCTCCGACGAGTACGCTCACGGAATTCGCTCGACGCCCACCATGATCATCAACAATCGCATGGTGATCGGGACGTTCCCGTACGAGCAGCTGCGCGCGATCTTCCAGGCTCTGGTGGACGAGGCGGCGGGGGACACCCGGTTCATGGAGAGCTGGGTCGACTAGCTCGTCCCCCGCGCCTGCCCACGGCTCTGGTTGAACAGCCGTCTAGAACCGCAGAACAAACCCTCCGTTGAGCTCGAACTGGTTCGCGTACTGCGGGTTCTCGGTCGCGTAACAGCCCCAGTAGCCGCACCACCAACCACCGGGATCGGACTTGATGTAGGTCGGAGTGTAGCGGGCTTCGGCGCGGAAGCCGAACTTCGGGCTTGCGAACGGGAACACCTTGATCCCGAGCCCGAACGTCCCGGAGAACCGCGTGCCGCCGGCGATATCCTCCCTGTCGGGGACTTCGACGGCCCCGAACTGAGTGGCCCCGAGGCCGACGAGGAGGTAGGGGCGGAGCTGGCGGTCGATATCGCCGAAGGTGTAGGCGTAGTAGCCGTGGTAGCTGTAGACGTTCTGGTCCCCCAGGCTGACGGTCTCCGACCCGCTAACCTCGAGCTCGGTGGCCTGCAGATTGAACAGGAAGCCGATTTCGTGGTTCTCGGTCAGCAGGTAGCCCCCGCGTAGCCCCCACGAGAAGGCGTCCTTGGGGTCGACCCGGTTGAATGTTCCCTCGCCGGGAACCGTCACTGAAGCTCCGCTGACGCCGTCGCTGAACGTCCAGCCCGCGGTGGCGGAGATTTCGAATTTTGCGCTCTGTGCTTGTGCCGCCGATACCGTCAGGCCAATGGCGAGTGCAACGAGTAGTGTCTTACGAACCATGGAGTTTCAATCCTCGCTCGTGGTAGTCGATTGATCTGGAGGCTGTTTGCGGTGAGCCGGTCGATCTAATGCCCAGCTGGTCGATAGCGTCCTGCCAGAGTACGGCCGAACTGTATCGTCGAACGCAGGTGAGAACAACCCGCTTCCGGCCAAGAGCTTGCTGGGGGGCAGAGTACTTTGTATGATAAAGTATCGGTGAGGGAAGGTCCAAGCGAACAGGGGAGGTAGTAGTGACGAAGTGGCTGAGACGCATCCGTGGTGCAGTCGGGATGGGCCTGACCTGGGCACTAGCATGGTTCGCCGCGGGCGTCGTCCTCCTGATGGTAGTCGGTTTCGGCGCCGCCGACGTCCCGTTTCCCCTCGGCTTTGCTCTGTTGGGTTTTCTTGCTGGCGTCACGTTCTCCGGGGTCCTCTGGATAGCTGAGGGCCGTCGCAGGTTCGATCAGATGTCGCTTCCACGCTTTGCAGGGTGGGGGGCCGTTGGGGGTCTTCTGCTGTCCGGGATCTTTGTCTTGGCCGCGGACCTGGGCGACGCCATCCTGGTGTTAGGCCCCGTGTTCGCACTGTCGAGTGCGGCCTGCGCCTCCGGTTCGTTGGCCCTGGCCAGAATGGCGGAGGACCGAGAACTTCTCAACGCGAGCGCGAACGAGGCTGAGGGGGGGCTTACCGAAGGCGAGGCAACCCTCAGGACTGATCCGGTCCCCTGAGCGCGGGTCTCCTGCGGCGGGCGGGCGTAATCACCCGGCGACGACCGGCAGGTCACCCCACATTTCCACCATGATTCGCCACAGGCCGTCGTCCTGCTTCTTCAAGACCAACAGGAAGACGTTCGCTTCGGCCTCCCCGTGATCACACCGTCCTCTGACGTAAGCCAGGCCACCAGCTCCGCTCAGATCGTGAATGGAGAATCGATGGTCTACCAACGTCGGGAGGGGTGCCTCCGCTACCCAGTCGAACACACGCATCCTCCCGAGGTCTGCTGGCTCGTTCGTAGGGATCCAGACCGCGTCGACCGAAGTGTACTCAGCTACCCGCGCCCAGTCACCGCTTCCCGCAGCTCGCGAATACCCCGCCAACACTTCCTCGATCGCGACTCGATCCGCGCGGCTGATCGGCGGCGGCAGGGTCTCGAGATCGCCGGGAGAGGTATGGTCGCCCAACAGGCCGTAACTGATCCCCAACGCGCCGACCAGCATGAAACCATGCATCCATAACTCGATGGGTCGCGGTCTCTGGGGTCCCTTCTGGCCGTGAAACCAGGCGATGATGATCGTGCCCGGAATCCCAAACACGTAGAACACGATGGCGATGGAATACGTGACGCTCGGGATCAGGTCGTGACCGATCAACTGGTCCACGCCTTCGAGGACGAGGAAGCCCGAGGCGAGGAATAACCCGAGCAGGGGCAGAACGCGCCGCTCCCTAATCTCTCGACGCAGGCCGTCGGATTCGACCTCTTCACGGTAGGACTCGTAAGGCCTGGACCTCTTGACGTTGGATTCGCGAACCATGATCGCCTCAGTCCTTCTGGCCCCACTTGCCTCCGAGTTCGTCGAGACCGGCCTCGGCCAGTTCGTCCGGCGTCATCGCGATGCAGAACCGGCACCGGGCGTTGAACGTGAGGAACCAGGGTTCGGCCAGGGCCGGGATCTCCGCTGAACTCTCCGGGTTAACCACGAGAAGAACGCCTCGCTGGCCGTCCTGCTCGACGAAATAGACCGTTTCAGGGTTCGAGTCGGAGAGAATCCTCTGGAGCTTCTGACCGGCGGATCCGTCTCGGACCGCCGCATTGAAATCCAAGTTGGGCAGATTCACCTGCAGGAGCAGACGCATGGCTCGACCCTCTCGATCCACAGTGGGAACCCGGAAGCACGTCTCGGGTGGGGCCGCTCCGTCAACGAACTGCTGCACCACACAGCACCTGGTGGGTCAACCAGAATAATCAAGCACGTCCGATAGATCAATCTCGGTCAGGGCCTTTCGAGAGCTCTCAGTCCCGGGGGTGGACGAGCCTGGCCGAGGTGCGGGAGGGACAACTGCGCCTACGCCAGCCGTCCCACCGCCTCGATCAGCCTCTCGACTTCTTCCTCACTCGTGTAGCAGGCGCAGCCAGCTCGCAGGAGGCCCTCCGGCTCGACTCCCAGCCGGGCCGTGACAGACGACGCATAGAAGTTCCCGTGTGACAGGAACAGGCCCGAGGAAGACGACAGACGGGCCGCCGCCTCGGCCGGGGTGTAGCCCTCTATCGTGAAAGACAGGGTGGGCGTTCGCGGCGCTCCGGGCAGCGGACCGTACAGGCGCACACCGGGCACACCCGCGAGACCCTCCCGAAGCCGCGCGATCAGGTTGTCTCCCCGTCGCGACAGTTCAGCGAAGACGGCGTCGAGTCGCTCGGTGCGTGTGCCGTGATCCGCGAGGTCGGCGAGGAAATCCACGGCGGCGCCCGCACCCGCGATTCCCTCGTGATTCAGCGTTCCGGTTTCCCACCTTTCCGGGGCCGTATCCGGCGAGGGGGCCAGCTTCGGCGGCAGCACTTCCTGGAGCAGCTCGTTTCGGCCCCACAGAAGCCCTACGTGTGGCCCGTAGAACTTGTAGGGGGAGCAGGCGAGGAAATCGCAGCCCATCGCCGCCACGTCGATTCGCTCGTGCGGCGCCAGGTGGACCGCGTCCACGAACAGCAGGGCACCGACCGATCGAGCCATCGCTTGAACACGGGGCAGGTCGACGATCGTGCCTAGCGCGTTGGAGGCGGCAGTAACGGCCACCAGGCGAGTGCGCGCGGACAGGCTCGATTCCAGGATGGCCCAATCCAGGCCGCCTGTCTCCGGCTTGAGAGGGACGGTGCGTGCCACGATACCGCTCTCGGTCTCGAGATCCTGCCATGGGGAGACGTTCGCCATGTGATCGAGCTCGGTCACGATGATCTCGTCCCCCGGCTCAAACGTCCGACCGAGGGCCCGCGCCAGGTGGAAGGTCAGGGTCGTCATATTCGGCCCGAACACGATCTCATCGGGCCGGCCACCAACGAAGTCCGAGAGCGCCGAGCGGCTGGCCGCGATCACCTCGTCCAGTTCTTGCGACGAAGCGAAGGCCCAATGGGCGTTGGCGTTATGACGTAGCATCTGCTGGGCAACGGCCTCTGCAACGATTGCCGGTACCTGGGTCCCGCCCGGCGCGTCGAAGTATCCGACTGGGCGATTCGCATGGATGCGCCCAAGTGCGGGGAAGGCGGAACGGATCGTGTCGACGGAGGCGACGGGTGACGTCGCATGGTCGCGAGTATGGGTCATGGGTTGGCCCTGGCGGTTGAGGTGTCTCGACGGCCGGTGCGCCGGTCCGCGCCGGCAACCTACTAGAGGCCCACGAGCTTCGCAGCCCGTCGCCAATGCCGGACAAAACGTCCCAGTACCAGCGGCGATCTCGCTTGCGCGAGTCGGTGGCGCATCCATTATATGAAGGTATTAGAACGAGTTGGACACGTACTCCCCGCCGGCTGAAACTGGCTCGGTTCGTGCTGTAAGGGGACACGATGTGTGATCGGACTACTCGGGCCCACCGGGACGACCCGGAGCCCAATCCCATGGAGTGATGACGATGACCACGATTGCCGACAAGAAAGCCGACCTCGCCGGTCCCGGTGTGAGCACCTACGAGGAAGTCGCCAAGATCCTCCCGACGGACTACAAGCCGCTCCTGAGCCCGAAGGACACGATGAAGGCCCTCTTCGACGTGAAGCGCTACATCGAGGATGGCCTGGCCCGTGAGCTCAACCTGATGATGATCCAGGTTCCCCTGATCGTCCGGGTGGACAGTGGCGTCAACGATATGCTCGACCGGGACGGCTCGCGGACTCCGGTGGAGTTCGATTGTGGCCTCGGCCTTCCCCAGCCCATTCGGGCCAGCGTCGTGCAGGCGGCCACGAAGTGGAAGCGGATGGCGCTCAGGCAGTTCGACTGCGCCGTAGGCGAGGGAATCAACACGGACATGAAAGCCGTCCGCAAGGACTATTTCCTGGACCACGACCACAGCTCGTACGTCGACCAGTGGGATTGGGAGAAGGTCATCACGGCCGACCAGCGCAACGTGGCGTTCCTCAAGGACACGGTGCAGCGGATCTGGAAGGTCATCAAGGGCGCAGAGGACTACGCCTTCGACAAGTATCCCGCCCTGGACGACCCGAGGTATCCGCGCCTGCCGGAAGAGCTCGTGTTCATCCACGCGGAGGAGATCCTCGAGAGGTACCCCGATCTTCCGCGCAAGCAGCGTGAGACGAAGATCATCCAGGAGTATCCCGCCGTATTCATCTACGGGATCGGCTGGACTCTGGCCGACGGCTATCCGCACGAGATGCGTGCCGCGGACTATGACGACTGGGTCACCGACACCTCCGCCGAGACGGGCAAGGACACGCACGGACTGAACGGCGATATCCTGGTCTGGAACCCGGTCACGAAGCGTCGGCATGAACTGACGTCCATGGGCGTGCGAGTGACGAAGGACACGCTGGTCCAGCAGCTCGAGGCGAGCGGCCAGATGGATTACCTCGAACAGCCCTATCACCAGGCGATCCTGAACGATGAGATTCCGCTCAGCATCGGTGGCGGGATCGGGCAGTCCCGCACCTACATGCTGCTGCTCCGCAAGGCGCACCTGGGCGAAGTGAGTGTGACGGTGTGGCCCGACCAGTTGAAGGAAGTCTGCGAAGAGCGCAACATCGTCGTACTGGAGTAGATTCGGAGAGCAGGGGAGTGCATCCGGCCGCGGGGGCTCTCGGGCTCCCGCGGCCTTGTTGTCTGTGCCAGCCGCGCCCACCAACGGAGGAACCGTGGAAAACGAGCCTGCCGGGCAGGAGACGTTCGGAGAGGGAGGCCTGGAGCGCTCTCTGGGGCGGCCACGCGAGGAGTGGACGGTCGAGGACCTGGCGCAGGTGTTCCGTCGCGGGCAGGCCAGGGGGCTGAGCCTGATGCACGTGGGGGGCGACGGTTGGCTCAAGCGTCTCGACTTCATGCCGCACGACGAGGCCCGCCTGCGCAGAGTCTGTGAGGCCGGTGAGCGAGCTGACGGATCGAACCTGTTTCCCGGCTCCGGGATCCCCACGGGCGCCTCGGACATCGTCCTGCGCCCGAGGATCGAATCGGGCTTCCTGGATCCATTCTCAGCGGTTCCCACTCTGGTTCTCATGTGCGGCCACGCGGGCCCGGATGGCGAACCCCTGCCGCAGTCACCCGACACGATCGTTCGGCGAGCCATGAATCGTCTGCGGGAGCAGACGGGCGTCGAGCTGCTCGCCCTGGGTGAGGTCGAGT